>CAZQOC010000260.1:0-2563 GCA_964594745.1 uncultured Sulfurovum sp. | reverse complement strand
GCTTGGAATGCTGCTTTGATTTCAGCTTCTTTTGGGTGACCTGCTATTTTTTTCTCTAAGTCTGACATACCTTGGTTTGGTTTAATCCCTAGTTCTGCAAATTCATCTGCATACTTATCAAATACCTCTTGGAAAAACACTGTAAATGCATGACCAAACATAATTGGGTCAGAGATTTTCATCATAGTTGCCTTAAGGTGAATAGACCATAACACACCATTTGCTTTTGCATCTTCAATCGTTTTAGCGATGAATTTTTTAAGTTTAGCCACAGACATGTATGTACCATCTAAGATTTCACCTTCAAGTGCATCAATCGTAGCTAACTCTTTGCCATTCAATGCGATAGTTACTTTTTGTGCTTTATCCATAGTGACTGATTGTTCATTACTGTAGAAATCGCCATCACCAGCCATATGTGCCACATATGATTTAGCATTGTCAGGGAATGCTTTAAGTCTATGTGGATTATTTTGTGCAAACTTCTTAACCGCTTTTGCTGCTCTTCTGTCTGAGTTCCCTTCTCTAAGTACTGGATTAACCGCAGAACCTAAACATGTATTATATTTTGCTCTGATTGCTTCTTCTTCTGCATTCGCTGGATTTTCTGGAAATGCTGGAAGGTCGTAACCTTGTTCGTTTAATTCAGCGATACAATCTTTAAGTTGACCGATAGATGCTGAAATATTTGGAAGTTTAATGATGTTTCCATCTGGTTGAAGTACAACTTCTCCTAATTTAGAAAGTTCATCTTCTGCTTTTCCCATAGCTGCAAGTACTCTACCTGCAAGTGAGATATCTGAAGTAACCACTTCAACGCCTGCTGCTTTAGTAAAAGCATTTACGATTGGTAATAATGAATACGTAGCAAGTGCTGGTGCTTCATCAATCTTTGACCATATGATTTTTGGTAATTGTGACATAGTTGTTCCTTAAAATTAATATTTAATAAGGTGATTTTAGCACTAATATGGTCTAAAATAATTGAATGCAAGGTTATCAAAAAGTTATATTATTTATTTGTTCCAATACTACACAAAAAAGAACCTTTATACTATCTAGTTGAACTAATATGTTACGATTCCATACAGTATCCCCCTATTGTACGGGGTAATAGATTGGTAACAAAATTTCATTACAATTTTTCTATTCGAACATTTATTTCGGAATATTTATACGAGGTGTAAACCATGACAAAAAAAATATTTTATAGTCTCTTTATAACGATACTATCATTCTCAGCATTACAGGCAAAAGAGTTAGAAAAAAAAGAACGCATTACAAGAGAGTTTACTGTCACTAGCCTTGCCCTTGATGCACAAGAAGCACGACTACAAACTCAAGATGATGAACAAGATGACGAAGACAACAATACCAATACACAAGGAGGTTTTACTGAAAAGAATTAACTATTTTATATCATGGATTTTGAAGATTAGCCCTTCCTTCAATACATTACAGTAAGTTTTTACTTTATACTTACAACTACAATTATAGATAAACTGAGTCTCCAACTAATCTTTATCTAATCATACATTTTCAAAATCCATATTCTCTGTCCTCAAACTCCAAAGGACAGAGAAGATTTATTTATATGCTCGTTTTATATCTTTTTCTATTTCTCCTGGTGCTGATGCTATTTTCATAAAATCTGACATAGTTAAAAGAGGTAAAGAGAGTGCCAAGTAGTATTTAGGGTCTAAAATGACTGCCTTCCCATCCTTAATCAACGATTGGTACGGTAAAATATTGCTATTGCGTTCTGCATCTATTTTATGAAGAAAGGTATTGGTTCTGTTTCTCAATTTATGTCCTACCAAGGTAGAACCATTTGGGAGTTTTAAAGTATAGGCTACATATTTTCCTGCTTTTTCACCAGTAACACTACTAAGTATATCCTTCCCTTGAGCAACTTCAATAACATCATCAAAATGTGGCATACCCATCATAAATTGATACTCTGGAAGTTCTGTTGTTTCATAGGTATCATTCACAGCATACAAATCACCCAATGCTGATTGTAATGATTTCAAAGTATCTGCAAATTGTCCATAGCTGTATTTATCCTGTAGGTAGGCTGCAGCAAAATAGGATGGATTTTGAACACGTACTTCATCCGTTCCATTGACGTGGACATTTAACGTTGCTAAAAAGGTATTTGTAGACTGAAGCTGTGCATTGGTAATAGTAAGCACTGTATGCCCCTTAAGTACTTCTGTTTGCGAAAGAACTGTAAAACCATTCTTTTCAAGACTTTCCTTAAGTCCTTCAACTGTTTGAGGTTGTGCAGCATAATATGCTGAAAGTACTTTAGGAGCCACTGACCCCAAAGTAAACTTTTCTGTTTTAAATGTTTTTGTAGGTAAAGTAAATATACCCTTTTGTTGTATAGGCTCTTTTTCTGGACTTATCTTACTTGTATTATTTTCGATTTTCTCTTTTTTTTTTAATGCTTCAAGTTCTGCTTTTACTTTAGCCAATTGAGCCTTTAATGCTTCTATCTCACTATTTTGGTTTTCTTTTGGAGTTACTGCTACAGCCGTATCTTTTTGTTCTTCTTTTA
>CAZQOC010000259.1:0-2580 GCA_964594745.1 uncultured Sulfurovum sp. | reverse complement strand
TTGGTTTTAATACTCGATAGATCTCAGCATACACTGACTCTTTACAAGAAGTAAGATTGATAGCACCATTAGAGATAACAACATCCACACTGTCATCTTCTAACTCTACAGTATCAAAACTGTTATTTAAGATAGTAACATTTTGTATGCCCATAAGCTTGGCATGCTCCCTTGCAGTCTCAACCATTTTTGGTGTAATGTCAACACCATAAACTTTGCCCCTCTCTCCTACTAAGTGCGATGCGACTAATACATCTACACCTGCCCCACACCCCAAATCTAAAACAGTATCACCCTCATTTATTTCTGCATCTTTAAAAGGATTTCCAACTGCAGCACAAAATGCCCAAACTTTAGAGGGAATCTTCTCTATCCACTCATCTTTATATCCGTGTGCTTTTGCATTTTCTAAGCCCTTATCCCATCCAAAATCTTTATTTGGATTTTCTGCCAACTCGGTATAGAGTTCAATTATCTGAATGTTATCTGCCATACTTTAGTCCTCTTTTACTGTAGGGTATCCAGCAAGTTCCCAGGCTGTTAAACCACCTCTTAAATGGTATACATTTTTGTAACCCAAATCTTTTAAGGTCGCTGCAGCAAAAAGACTGATAAGCCCTAACTTACTATATACTACAACCACTGCATCTTCATCTTGTAAGTCTTTCAAGCTGTTAAAAAGTACTTTTCCATAAGTCATAGAATGACTCTCGAATGCATCTATGGTTTGCCCATTTTTATGTCCTGCTTCACGCACATCAAGAAGTACAACTTCCTCTTCATCATCCAATAACTTTTTTAGCACAGGAGGAGGCATTTCTTCAATAATTTTTCTTTTTTCTGCAATAGCATGATCCAATTTTGCAAGTCCTGTTCCGCTACACGCAACTTGTTTGTAAGGCGTTGGGCTTGTTCTTTCTCTCTTCATATAGTTAAAAACTTTTAATGCCCGTTCTCCCTCAGGTACTTTACCATTCAGAGTGTTTTCAGTGCTTTTAAATGGTTTTTTATCACAGTCTGACTTTGTTTCACACGCTGACCCTTCTTGTTTAGAAGATGTTGACTTTGCTTTTGCTTCTTTTTTTGAGTCTACTTCAGTTTCACAGGTGCCTGTCGCACAACTCTCTGCACTCGGTGCTGAGTCAAAGACCTTATCTCCCCATTGAGGAAAAGAGAGCATTATTACAGCAAACAGAGTGACTATGGCCAAAAAAGTTTTACTTGAAAAAAATCCTTCTTTCTCATCACATGCACAGTCTATTTCTTTTGATGGTTTCAATTTATCATACCAGGCATAAAGCAAAACAAGAATCGTAAATGCAACCAAATAGTAATGATAGGGTGCCAACCAAGAGAATGATGATGCTAAAGTACTAGACCCAGCTAAGACAGCAAGTATAGGAGTAACACAGCATAATGAGGCTGCGATGGTTGCACCAAGTGCAGTGATAATTTTTTTATTTGACATTGAGAATACCTTTTTATATCTATTTAGCTTATAAGCTAAATTTCTTCAGTATAGTACATTTCCCATGCTTAAATAAAAGTTAATTGTCTAAATTGCTAAATAGTTATAGTTTAGCTATAATAATATCAATCTAACTACTGGGATAATATAATGCTAAATATGGATGATAAAATTAAGATTTTTAAAGCGCTAGGTAATGAAACACGATTTAAAATATTTAAAAACATATTTACGGGCGGATATGCCTGCTCTATAGATGACAACCAACCAACAGATGACATCATCGCACAAGCAACATGTGTTACAAGCATTGCTGAACAGTTTGACTTTGCACTGCCTACTATTTCACGTCACCTTAAAGAACTTAAAGATGCAAAGATTATAACAATGACAAAGAGTAAAAACAAAATCTATATAGAACCCAATATAGATACCATGAAAGAGATTGCTGAATGTTTTGCCATGCTAGTCAAAGAGTATGAAGAGGGTGTCGTGTATCAATTTGATAATACTAAATAAAAACCTTATAATCTAACATATTTTATAAGGTTATTCGCTATAGCGACGTTTGCGAGCCATAAATCTATACCGTTCGACAGAAAACCTTATAAAATGTTCTATATTAGGATATTTTATAATGAAAAGTATCATTTTTGTAAGAGAGATAAATATGTTAAAAAAGAGTTCATACTTCTCTTTTCAAGGTCGCATTTTGCGACCTTAAAGGTTACCCACAGGCAACCTCATCACCCACAGGGATAATATCTACTTTCACAGACTTAAAGCGTGCTGTCCAGATGAGTTCATCTGCTTCATCTCCGAAGAGAGCATTGATGCGGCTTTTTGCATGGTGAAACGTACAGAAAAGCGTACGAGATTTTACTTTGTTGGTGTATTTGATGCTTAAGGCTTCACTCTCTCCATACTCAGATTTGAGTATGACCTTGCTGCCCAATTTTTCCTCATCTTCCAGTGGTGCTAAAAGTATGTCTTCATCATATTTGCTTAAAAGTTTGCTGGTCTGCTTGGTTTGGGCAGCGTTGTTATAGTGTGCCAAGGTACGTCCTGTTGTAAGGTAGTAACCCTCATAACTCTCTTTGTAGAAAGTACCA
>CAZQOC010000258.1:0-2592 GCA_964594745.1 uncultured Sulfurovum sp. | reverse complement strand
CCCAACATCTAAATTTATGTTTGCTCTTACCCAGTGTAATGTGCCCAGCACAATGTTCAGGTGTATCCAACACACCAGCTAAAGACTTCGAAAAAGCCAGAGCCATTCCCATTTTAATGGTAGAACCAGGAGGGTACGTACCATGTATAAATTTATTAGTAAAAGGATGTGCAAGATTCTCTTGCAAAGCTCGCCAATCTTTTGTACTAATTCCCCCTACAAATAGATTGGGGTCATAAGAAGGATAACTTACCGCAGAAAGTAGCTCTCCATTGGTTCGCATGACAATCGCGACACCCACTTCTTTGGACTTTTTAAAACGTTCATAAATCATTTTTTGTAAATTGATATCTACATTCAGCTGAATATCTTTATTGTCACTAGGTTCAACTTTTTTGAGTACTTCAATGGCTTTATTCGTAGCTGTCACTTTAGAGATAACATAACCTAAATCACCTTCTAACACTTTATTATAGTAACGTTCGAGTCCTGACTTTCCTACTTTTCCTACTTCATTAACAACAGGGTCTTTTAGATTCTCTTTTTTGTTTGAGCGTCCTGTATATCCTACAATATGTGCAGCATACTTACCATAAGGATAATACCGTTTGGTTTCTGCTTCTATTTTTATCTCAGGCAGTAAACTTAATTTAGGATAGGCTCCCATCATATTAGGATAATGAATAAAATCTACCACCTTTATAAATTTATGATTATAAGGTGAATTATGTTTTTTATAGACTTTCAGCATAACAGTTTTATTGAGGTCAGGGAAGGTTTCCACCAGCTTATCAACCACGGCTATCAATTTTTTATTTGTTTGTTTTAGGTGTGGTTTCAATAAAATAGAAAAACCTATCTGATTCATGGCTAAAAGGTTACCGTGAATATCTGATATTTCACCCCGCACAGGTTTAATAAAACGCTTTCTTTCAATATTGTCTTTGGCTAAACCTTCATAATAAAAGTTTGATTTGATACTTACATGATATAGTCTGGCAACCATCCCTCCCCAAAAAAGCATGAAGACTAAAATAACAAATTTATATCTCATAGTATCACCACCACTAAAATATCAACGATTAAAGAATAGAGTAAAATACTATCCATTACCACAGAAACACTCTGAAAAAGAAAATCATACGCAAGCAGTGAACCTAAATAAAAAGTATCTATCAGTATGACAGAAAGGATAGGTTTGCATATTTGACATTTTCTAAAATAGGTTAAATTATGATAAAACAATACATACACCAATAAAGAAGAAATAATTGTCAGGAAAAAAGGTAAAGATAAATTCACTTCAAGATTGATAAAATAAACAAGAGCAACCAAGACATAATGTAATTTCCCCTCTTCTATCCCTAAAATAAGTATATAGCCTATAATACCAATCAGTAAAGGTAAAAAAACATAAATAGAAATAAGCATAGGATAAAAAGCAATAAATAAAAGTACCATTATCCAAATAAAGGGACGATATAATGCGTGCAATAACTTATCCATAGGTCTGAACTAATCTCAAGAAATTTTATAAATCAAAGCGACTTCATTACATATGGGGAAATGAATACACTTAATACAATCTGCCCAAATCTTATGTTCAGGAATAAGCTCCTTATTAATCTCAGTAAAGCCTAATTTTGCAAAAAAGAGGGGTAAATATGTAAGTACCAGAACATCTTCTTCCACCCCTAATTCTTTTGCTTCATTGAGGGTAAACTCCACCATGCGTTGCCCTACTTTTTGACCACGGTAGTTTTCATCGACAATAAGACTGCGTATCTCTGCTAATCTTTTAGAATGTACATGTAAAGCCGTATAACCAACTATTTTATCTTTATCTTTTGCCAATACATAAGAGCGAATATTTGTAGCCACTTCATCTTCACTACGATTTAAAATAACACCATCTTTTACTTCAGAGACAACCAGTGCTTGCATAGCAGGGATATCTGAAAGTGTTGCTTTTACAAGTTCAATCACAGGTTATCCTCACTCTTTTTGCCCACAGCAAAGATAGTATCTAGTATTTCATAGTGTACTTGATCATGTCCATTTTTCTTGAGATTTGACACAGTAATAGAACCAGGAAATTCTCTTTTTAACTTATTACGTTCTTTTTGATTTAGCTTGTCTATTTTGGTAAATACAGTAAGATACTTCTGATCTGGACGTATAAAGTCAGAAATATACTGTTGTACATCATCATCGATTTTGGCCTGAGGATGTCGTGCATCGCGTAAGTGTATAAAAAGACGAATAGAGACACGATGTTGTATAAACTCTACTAAATTTTTTTGCCATACTTCTTTAAGACTTTTCGAAACTTTTGCATACCCAAATCCTGGTAAATCAACAAAACGAACAGGATAATTTTGTTCATCATACAAATATCGTGTCTCAAAAAAATTAATCAATTGTGTTTTTCCAGGTGTTGCTGAAGATTTTGCCAAATTTTTACGTTGCGTCAGTCCATTAAGTGTTGAACTCTTTCCTACATTTGAACGTCCTAAAAATACAACTTCACTCATGTCTTCAGGTAAAGAATCTGCTATACTCTGTGCCGACTTAATAAAATTTGCTTCTACA
>CAZQOC010000257.1:0-2599 GCA_964594745.1 uncultured Sulfurovum sp. | reverse complement strand
GCTTGCAGGAGGGTCAGCGCTGGATGCGGTAGAAGAAAAAGATAAAAAATAATGTAATGCTACGAGCAGTCAAGTAAATAAAAGAAGCCATGAATAAACGAACAGTAAAACACTCAACCATGTTAAGTATGAAGGGTGTATTGTACATCATAGCTGTTGTGGTGTGGATATATGTCATGCGGGAAATAAGTCTAGAATTCGATTTTTCCCGAGAGTCATTGACCTCATATTGGGGAAGTACGGCTCTTATTCTTTTTATTGTTTATGTGATGGTTGTTTTACTGGAATTATTTATTGACGTATCTGATCTTGACTAATTGAACACTGGTTAAAATAAAAAGTGGAATGATGGAAGCGTATTATGTAAAACTAATGGACTTTTTTGTTTTTGCAAGTATGACTTTTCTTGCCGTCTACTTCTACCTGGGCTATCGAAAAAAACAACAACTTAAAAAGATTGAAAAGATACCTTTTAAGCCTGAGCATCGAAAATATTTGTACAAAACGCCACATTATGCGAAGCTGTCAAAGGCAGATAAAAAGAAGATAGAAGCTTCTATCATACGGTTTTCCTATACCAAAGCGTTTATTGGTGTTAAGATGGAAATCACAGATGAGATAAAAATAGTAACGGCATTTTATGCTTGTCTGCTTCTTTTGCACAAGGAGACAACGCAATGTTATGATGTTTTGAAAACCATTATTGTCTACCCCTCTCCTGTGGTTTTAAAAGATGTAAGAGAAAATGGGGGTATCTATACAAAAGGAGATTTCATTATAGACGGACAATCCAGTAATGACACTGTGATTCTTGTCTGGCACGATGCCAAGCATGAGGCTTATCATTTAAGACATGACAATGTCATCATCCATGAGTTCGCACATGAGATCGACTTTATGGATGGAGAAGTAGACGGTGTGCCACCTTTGGAAGCCTCCAAATACCATGAATGGACATCACTCTTTTATAAAGAGTTTGAGAAACTTCATGATATTGCTATGAAAAACAGAGAATGGGGCAAATACAAAATACTTGGAAGTTACGCTGCATCCAATGAGGCAGAGTTCTTTGCAGTGGTGACTGAGAGATTTTTCGAGTCTCCTCACAGCCTTCATGCCCATTTTCCGGAACTCTACAAGGAGTTAAAAGATTTTTACAATATGGATACCCTGACATTGGTATCAAATTAGATAATGAAAGGATAGAAAATATGAATACGGAAACAAAAGCCTTCGGACTCTGGAGCGCCGTGTTTTTAGGCATAGGCTCTATGGTTGGGGCAGGTATTTTTGTTCTTTTGGGTGAGGCGGGAGCTATTGCAGGCAACCTTGTTTGGATCTCCTTCATATTTGGAGGGATCATTGCCTTGCTTAGTGGCTACTCTTTAGCCAAACTTGCTACAGCATATCCGTCACGTGGCGGCATTGTAGAGTACCTGGTACAGTGTTATGGAGAGGGTGTCTTTTCCGGCTCGCTCTCTGTACTCTTTTACCTCTCTGCCATGGTCGCCATAGCGATGGTGGCAAAAACCTTTGGTACCTATGCTGCCATGATGACTGTAGGTGTTGAGAGTCCACTTTGGAGCAACAGCTACGCAGTGGGTATACTGATACTTTTTATGACCATCAACCTTGCCGGAAGTTCACTCATTGCCAAAAGTGAAAATATTATCGTTATCATAAAACTGAGCATTATCATACTCTTTACCGTTGTAGGATTTTTCTATATTGACCCTGCATTGCTTGCACTTAAAGATGCCCCACCGGTGATGAATGTTTTTTCTTCTATAGCATTGACATTTTTTGCCTATGAAGGTTTCAGGGTCATTACCAATACCGCAGAAGATATGGAAGATCCTGGAAAGTTGATGCTGAAGGCCATGACAATAGCGATTGGTTTAGTGATACTCCTGTATGTGGCTGTAACATTTGCCGTCTTTGGCAACCTGCCTCTGCCCGAGATCATTAAAGCACAGGACTATGCGCTGGCAGAAGCAGCCAAACCTGCCTTTGGGCAGCTGGGCTTTACCATCATGGCTCTTGCAGCACTCATTTCAACCGCATCGTCCATCAATGCCAATCTGTATGCCGTCACCAATGTGACTTACCAAATGGCAAAGAACGGTGAACTGCCAGAAGTGTATGAGCGTAATGTGTGGCACAGCAGTGAAGGGCTTGTGGTAAGTACAGTCATTTTGATAGCCTTTGTTCTGTTTTTTGATCTGACCGAAATAGCTGCTATTGGGTCTATTTCTATTCTTTTCATCCATGCTTTGGTACACATAGGGCATGTATTGAAAATAAAAGATACGAAGGCTTCAAAAGTATTGGTCCTCTTAGCCATTGTAACGATTGCGGTGGCAATTATTTTGGCATTGGGATATACTTCTAAACATATCCCTGATGTAGGATATTTCATTGCTGGCGGATTTGTCTTGGCGTTTCTCATAGAAGTAGGCCTTCGCCTCATTACGCACAGAGTTATCACGGCACAAACAAAGAGTGGTCTTCTTGAAAATATAGAAGATGAAATTAAAAATATTATAGGAGAATGATGATGCAAAACGATGAAAAAAGAATTATTATCAAAGGGATTGAT
>CAZQOC010000256.1:0-2609 GCA_964594745.1 uncultured Sulfurovum sp. | reverse complement strand
AAGCCAATGGCGACACAAAGATGAATACAAAACTAAAAAGGTGTAAATAATGATAAGCAATGAAATCATAGAAAAATTAGAAGATTGGTATGAGGCGCTCATAGAAGATGTGGGTGTGGCTGACGAGTGCATCATAGTAGATGAAAAAGTCAAACAAGATCTGCAAGGCGTACCTGAGGAACTTGTGTATATATGGGAGAAGTACGGCATCTGTTCGTATGCCAAAGGTTTATGGTGGCACACCAACCCTAGAGACTTCGATGAAGTGGTAGAAGAGTGGCTTGTGGGTACACCCTACTGGGAGCCTGAGACAAACCCTTATCATGTGATAGGCAGAACCGCTTATGGAAAGCTTTACTTATGGGGAGAGAAGACAGGACAAAATATTGAGATTGACCCATTAATGGGAGTAATATTTCACTCTAAATCAGATGAGAAGTATATAAAGGATAATAATAAAAGATATACTGTAATAATTTCTTTTATAGGGGGGGAGAGCAAAGACTCTTACGACAAAAAAGACGACAACGACAAACCCCTCTTCGACCGCATCCATAAAAAACTAGGCACCCTTGCATACAACGAAATGTACACGGCTGTACCTATGCCAATGTTTAGTGGAGGTATCTCTGTAGACAATGCCCAAAAAGAAGACCTCTTTATACAGCTAAGCATCCTCAGGCAAGCCATAGACGAAGTAGAAATCATAGACTTTGCACAGATGGGTGTGTAAGATGAAGTAAGATAATAGTCAAAAGCATCAAGATATACCGAGTATACAGCTAAGCGCCAACACAGGTGAACCCATCGCCTTTGCATGTACACTCAATGTTGTACAAAAGAAAAAAGCCAAGCCTGAAAACGTCAATCAAGCAAACAATAACTATAAAACCTCACAAGGTACCCATCTGCCAAACAAATAGCCATATTTGAACGCTTGGCACATGAGCGTTTTATAAAAGAGGTAGTACAAGACCTGCATGATGAAGGCAGTCTCACACAAAGTGTAGAGACACTACTGCCTAAAGCTTTACACACAGCAGAGTATGCCAAAACACTAGGCATAGACTCACAAGCCAACATGGCAAGGTTTATACAGATAGGACTACACCTACCTAAGCCTATAGAAAACTATGCTAAGACAAAAGAGTTGATAGCCATAGCCCAAGAGAGTGAACAACTTCAAAAAAGAGACCTGCTCCAAACGCTGTTAAAAAATATGAACATCAAGGAGGTGGCATCATGAGTAGGTACAGTGAAGTAAGCAGTACCACAGAGGTCAATGCTTCCGCACCATGTAGCGTAGAGTTCGGACTCAAAGCAAACTTTCCAGATGATAAGCAACAAACCTACCCAGCCAAAAACATACCCTATAGAGCCATAACCCCACAAGGGGTAGTAGAGGGTACGCTTGATGGCAATGGAGAAGTGATCATCAAAGATACTGGGATAGGCAATGTCGTGATAGAGGTGTTGCCTGAGATAGACAAAGAGATAGAAGATCTACAAAAAGAAGTAAAAGTAACACTTGATGCGCTTGTGGCACAAGAAAAAGCCGAAGCAGCAGCCATACAAAAAGAGTATGATGAGAGCAACTGGCTAGAAAAGCGTGGAAAGGATATTGCTGCGCTGGGAAGTGGTCTTTGGGGATTTGTTAAAAGCGTGTTTGGTGCATTATGGGCTATCATTACGGGTATTGGTAGTGCATTGGTTGCCGTCAATGAGCAAATCGGAAAATATATACTTGACCCCCTTAACGCACCTGAGACCTTTAAAAAAGATGTGGCTGCAATCAAGGCACAGTATGCCGCACTGCGAGCATTTACAGATGAAGATCTGGAGACCTACTTTCTCTTTGCCAAAGATGAAAAAACCTGGGATATATTTCAAACTTTCGCAGAAGAGTACTTTGATGCACAACACTACAGTGAACTTATGGAAGGTGGTACCGAAGCAGTTTTAGGTGTGATACTGACCATACTAACAGCGGGTGCTGGCAGTGCCGCTGCTGCCGGGAGTGCAGGTACACGCTTGGCGAAGGTAGCAAACAAACTGGCACCTGTGATAAAGAAACTCTCTGAGGCTATTAAAAAACGAAGATGGTTTCATAAGAAAAAGACGGTAAAATCTAATAAGAAAGCTATAGTTACTACGGTGCATGCTGTAAAATGTTTTAAACCAGGAGAGGGACTCAAAAAAGGCTTCATGAAACGCCATCCCACAGGTAAAACACGTGAGGGGCGTACTTTGGATGACGAGTTTAACAGACAGCTTAAAAACCAGGAAGAGGGCATCAACAAGATGTCACCTGATGACCTCATAGATGGGATAGACAACTATAAGGGGATGAGAGACCCGAAGAAGTCAAAAGAGGTTCGTCAGGCTTATAAAAATAAAATTAAGAAAATGCGAGAAAAAGAACTTAAAGGCCAAGGTATTGCGACAGAAATTAGAGAAAAACTCTCTGAAGAATATGCTGAAAATGCCGCCAAACAAGTAGCTGTCCTACATAACCCTGATGGCATCGCAGGGGGGAAAGATGCGTTTGACCCAAAAGACTTAGACAGACACATAGGTGACAAGGGAGTCAACAGTTCACTAGGAAGCCA
>CAZQOC010000255.1:0-2627 GCA_964594745.1 uncultured Sulfurovum sp. | reverse complement strand
CTGAAATATTTGGTAACGTTTTTAAGTTCTATCATAAGGAAATGATCCTCTCCTCCAGTCGTTTGTAAAACCACAAGCCGATATAAAGCAATGAGAGTGTCCACATTAAAATATAGCCATAGTCCACAAAGCGATCGTCCAGTACATGAAAATAGTAACCATGAATGATCTCCATAAAATGCACAAGTGGGTTATAGAGTAATAAGTTTTGGATTTCTGAAGGGAGCATATCCACTGTATAGAATAGAGCAGATCCAAACATGAGAATTATCATGGACAGATTTATGGTTTTCCCAATGCTTGGGTAAAAAGTGTTGCCAACTGCTATAGCGATAGAATAAGCAATACTAAAGCATAGTAAAAAAATAAAACCAAACGCAACCATAGGTAGATCTTTGATGTTCATATCAAAGTCGAAATAAAACCCAATGGCAGTAAAGGTAAGAATTATCACTCCGGTGATAAAAAATTCTACCATAGCCCTAGCTATAATAGTATCGATAGGCTTTACTTGCTTATATACAAAGAGACCTTTGTTGGCAGTAAAAGATCCTAGTGATTTGGTGACGATATTTTTAAACATATTATAAGCAGTAAAATTCAAAGCGATAAAAACTGCAAAGTCAAAATTACTTGCGGCACTTCCAAAGAGAAATGTTTTGATGACGACAAAAACAAAGATTTGAAAAAACGGTTCAAAAAAAGTCCAAAATAGGCCCATCTTACTGGTGGTAAAACGCATACCCAATTCTCTTAAGAAAAGGGCTTTTTGAACAGCTAAAAATATGTGTAGAGGTTTTCGTGCAACCAAGTTCTTTGCCCTTTTTTTAATACATATTATATCTTCTTAGCTTTAAACTCAAAAAACATGTCAATATGACATCTTTTTGTTGTTTTGAGACAATTCTTGATACACTTCTGTTATGAATAAACTTGAAACCCTTAAACATTATTTCGGACATGATGCCTTTAGGCCTTTACAGGAAGAAGTGGTTGATGCCATACTTGACAAACAAGATGTGCTTATGATCTTGCCTACGGGCGGGGGGAAGTCACTTTGTTATCAGCTCCCTACACTGCTGATGGAGGGTGTTACCGTGGTTGTTTCACCACTCTTGGCACTGATGCATGACCAGGTAGTGGCCTTGCAGGAAAATGCGATAGAAGCTGCGATGCTTTCGTCTATGCAAACTTTGGAAGAGAGTCAAGAGATCGAAGCGCAGTTAAAAAGAGGGGAGATAAAGTTACTTTATGTCGCACCTGAGCGTTTGACCAATGCCTATTTTTTAAATCTGTTGCATCAACTGGACATCAATTTTTTTGTCATTGATGAAGCACACTGTGTGTCAGAGTGGGGGCATGAGTTTAGAGAGAATTACAGACGGCTCTCACTGCTTAAAGAACAGTTTGGCACCACACCTATAGCAGCCTTTACTGCCACGGCGACCAAAGCTGTAGAACAAGACATCGCAACCAATTTGGGACTGATGGAGCCTAAACGTGTCAGGGGTTCGCTGTTTCGTGAAAACCTGACTATTCAGGCAAGTCATCGCATCAAAGACGGTCGTGCCCAGTTGTTGGAGTTTTTAAAACTGCATACCGATGCGTCAGGTATCATCTACACGCTATCGCGAAAATCCACTGAAAATATCGCCTCATTTTTGCAGAGCAAAGGCATAGAGGCCAAAGCCTATCATGCCGGGCTTGCTACGGAAGAGAAAAATAAAACTTATGCAGACTTTGTAGCTGATCGTGTACAGATAGTGGTAGCTACCATCGCATTTGGGATGGGGATAGACAAGTCCAACATCAGGTTTGTAGTACATATGACCCTGCCTAAAACCCTGGAAAATTTTTACCAGGAGATAGGAAGGGCAGGCAGGGATGGTCTGGAGGCAGAGACTTTGCTCCTTTTCTCTGCACAGGACATCGTGCAGCAAAAGTCTTTTATAGAAGATTTGCCTGAAACTCCTTACAAAGAACACGCGTTTCACAAGCTTGAGAGTATGGTACGCTTTGCGAACTCTGAGAACTGCAGGCATCAAAGCATTGCTGCGTATTTTGATGACCGCATAGAGGCATGTCACAGCAAATGCGACAACTGTACTGCTCCGGAAAGTGAAAAGGTTGACATTACCACTGCGTCACGGATGCTGCTCTCTACTATCTTGCGTACCGAACAGTCTTTTGGGCTGCACTACATTGTTGATGTGCTCAAAGGCAGTAAGGAGCAGCGCGTGCTGCAAAATGGACATGACAGCCTGTCTGTGTATGGTATAGGTGATGCATACACCAAGAACCAGTGGCTGACCATAGGCGACAAGCTATTGGAGCTTGGAGCGGTTGCTGTGGGAGAGTTTAAAGTGTACAGGTTGACAGAGTTTGGTGCAGAGGTCATCAAAGGTGCACACAGCATAGACCTTAAAAAAGAGAGACTTACGGTACAGAAAGCAGAAGCCAAAAAGAAGGTGACATACTTTGATGACTACGATGTTGACATGTACGACAAACTCCGTACATTAAGAACACAAATAGCCTCCGAAAAAGGCATACCGCCCTACATTGTATTTTCAGACAAAACACTGAAGGATCTGTCAAACAAAGTACCCCAAAGCAAAGAAGAGATG
>CAZQOC010000254.1:0-2634 GCA_964594745.1 uncultured Sulfurovum sp. | reverse complement strand
TGGTATTTACAAAACACTTAAAGAGATAGGTTTTGATATATCCCAAAAAGATGTTTTGAAAAATGCATCTCAAAGCCAAATGCAAACAGCATTAGCCAATTTTGGCCAAAAAGCAAAAGATGCTGAGATTGCATTGGTCTATTTCTCTAGTCATGGAATGCAGGTCAACAACAGAAACTATATGTTCCCTGCTAGAACTACAGCGACTAAACCTGTAGATTTATTTCGTTTGGTTGATTTGGACTACTTTATACAAAGTGCTAGTTCTGCTAAATATGGGATTGTTTTGGTCGATGCTTGTCGAAACAATCCTTTGGTTAAGTATTTTCAAAATGGAAAGCATAAAGGCTCATCTGCTAAAAAGGGATTGGGGATAGTAGAACCAAGGGTTGGGCAAGTGGTGATAGGTTTTGCTACGAGTGCTGGAGATACGGCTGAGGATGGTAAGGGGAATATGAGTCCTTATGCTAGGGCTTTGAGTGAGAGGTTGAAAGAGAGTGATGATATTTGTCATATTTTGGGGAAAGTCTCTACAGATGTTTCAAAAAAATATGAGCAGAATCCCATTTATAGGGCTAATTTGGCTTATGATGTTTGTTTGAGTGGAAGTTGTGGTCAAAGTAATGATATATATAGTGATGAAATCGCACAATATAGGAATACTCTTATAAAAGAAAAACAACTTAAATTAAGAATTGAACAAGTGAAAAAATCTTTTACAAATGCTGAACTAAAAGAATTTTACAAGAAACATATTGATAATTTTACCTTTGTAAAATACTTATCAATAAAGGGGAATTCCTCTTTCCATCTAGTATAAACTAAAACCCAAAAAAAGGAAAAACTTATGAAAAAAATATTTTTAACCATAGCCCTCTTAGTAACCCTACTACTAAGCCAAACCCCAAAAGCTCCAAAACAACAAACCACCCCCTCATTTTTCGACCTCTACGACCAAAACCGAAAAGAGCAGATACCCAACTATATCTCACTAGATTTTATCTTGACAGCCAACTATCTATTTAAACAGCAGAGCATTACACAGTTAGAAGAGCAGGTGCTTTATGGCAAGTTTAAAAAGTTGGCTTATGGACTCAAAGCCAATCTGTTAAAGGGGTATAAACCTGAAAAAAAAGAGGCATTGGCGTTTGTGTTGGTGCTTAATGAGTTGTTGGGTAACCAAAGTAAAGGTGTTCCAGCTGACGCTTTGGCATTGGCGAAAAAGGAGTTAAAACTTATTGCTTCTCATCAAGGCATTGTGGTCTCTCCTATTGCTAAAGTGAAGTTGGACTATTCGCAGTACAGAGTACGAGGGAAATACACTAAAAGCCATAAGTTAAGCTCTTATTTCTTGGCATTGAAATATATGAGTTATATGCCCTTTATGGTCAATGCTCACCCTGCTACAGGTGTAAGTCCCCAAATAGCCCAAGAGCAGATGATAAATGCTAGTTTTGTAGCTATGGCTTTAAAACCTCTGATGGAGGAGTATCTTTTTATTGAACAAGAGTTACAAAAGTTGAGTGGTAAAGGAGATGATTTGGCTTTGTCATTGATTGTTAATCCTCCTAAAGATGTTAAAAAGATGCAAGATTACCTTAATACTTTAAAACTTCCAAAAATAAGTGAACGGATTATAGATACTTCTAAAATAAAAAAACAGGATATTCCAAGAGCATCTTTGGCTCTAAAGCTTCTGCGGTCTCGTTTTACACCTGATAGTTATATCTTTTCACAGTTGACTTATCCTAATGTTGGTATGTTGATGGGTAAACCTGATAAGTTAACCTCTAATATAGATGGTAAAATGGTTAGAGCTTATCCAACTATTATGGACTTGTCAGCTGTATTGGTAGGTAAGTTTCCTATAGAGCAGAACTATCAAGGTTACAAAGAGCAAGTATCCAAATTGAAATCAACTGTTCCAAGTTTAGATAATATCTATGGGTATGATTTTTTTATCTATTATCAACTTTTAAAACATAACAGAGTCAATAGCTTCAAAGGCTACTACACACAAAGCCGATACATTATGAACCTCTACCAAAAACAGAGCTATACAGGTGGATTGAAAAGTATTTTTATAGATGAGCGTAAAAAGGCGTATTTGGAAGAGAATATAAGTGAAGTGTTGGATTTACTTATAGCAGAAGATAAGTTATTGCCAAATCATCAAGGATTTATTGCCATTTTACAAGAGCTAAAAAAGTTAGATAAAAAACGAAATTTGTTTAGTTCTGAAGAAGTTACTTACCTTAATAACTTAGATAGTAAATTTAAATCTATTTTACAAGATAAAGATACTAAAATTAAAGTTGATATTCATACTAACCCTGTGGAGGGTAGAGTGATGGTTGAGAAGTTGGAAGAGCCATCTGTAAAAGAGCTTAATGGGTTTCGTGGGGTTTTTTATCATTACCTGGAGAAGATAGAAGCACGGTAGGGTGTAGCCACTGGCTACACCAAAAATAATTATGCAAGTAAAAGGTGTCTTCAAAAGGTGTTGTCAGTGACAACACCCTTGTAGAACAAAGGAGAAAAAAATGAGAATAATTTTAATCATGCTATTGATGCTAAACCTAGCATCAGCCAAAAAAGTAGCCCTAGTCATAGGGAATGGAGACTACAACAGAG
>CAZQOC010000253.1:0-2640 GCA_964594745.1 uncultured Sulfurovum sp. | reverse complement strand
AAAACTATCTTCAATATGGTTACTGTCAAAGGCTTAAACATATCGTTTTACTATTAAGTCGAATATTAGGAGAAATAAATATGCATAAAAAAAATATTGATATTATAGGAGCAGGAATTGCTGGATTAACAACTGCTATAGCTTTAAGACAAAAGGGTTTTGAAGTTCGTATTTTTGAACAGACTGAGGAATTAAAACATGTGGGTGCAGGGATTATTTTAGCCAATAATGCCATGCAAATTTATGAGAATCTGGGATGCAGAAAAGCTATTGAGGCAAAAGGGAATACAGTGTCCTCTATGTGTATTACTCAAGAGAAACTAGATGTAATTAGCTGTATGAATTTAAAATATTTTGAATCATTATATCATGTAAAAACTATAGCAATTCACAGAGGTGACTTGCAAGACATTTTGCGAGATATGCTTAAAGATGTCAAAATATATTTTGGATATAAACTTACAAATATTAAGTCTCATGGCATCAAGACTATTTTAGTGTTTGAGAATGGTATATCTGAAGAATCAGCTATGCTTATTGGAGCAGATGGGTTGCATTCAAACGTTAGACAACATTTATTTCCAACATCTTCATTACGATATGCGAAGCAAGTATGTTGGAGAGGGGTAGCAAAATTTGATTTACCTCTTAACTATGAGGGAGTACTCTATGAAGCCTGGGGGAATTCAGCACGTTTTGGATTTGTACAAATTTCAAAATCAGAAGTATATTGGTATGCATTAAAATCTTTTGAAAATACAATAGATGAATTTAGTGTAAATAAAATTGATAAATATTTTTCTGATTTTCATCCTATTGTAGATGAAATTTTCTCATCAACAGATAAAAATACAATACATAGCAGTGAAATAATTGATTTAAATCCAATGTACACTTGGCATCATGACACTATATGCTTATTGGGAGATGCCGCACATGCTATGACCCCAAATATGGGACAAGGTGCTTGTCAGGCGATTGAAGATGCTTATGTGCTAGCCGATTGTATATCTCAGTATTCAACCCAACAAGCTTTCGCCGAGTATCAAAAGCTACGGCATGCAAAAGTTACAAAAATTGTTAAGACCAGTTGGATGGTAGGGAAAATATCACATATCCAAAATACTTTGGGAATAAAAGTACGTAACTTTATTCTTTCTCATACACCGTCTTCACTCAGTCGTAAACAATCTAAAGAGATATTTGACATCCATTTATCTCCAACACCATAAAAGGAATTTTCAAATGATTCAAATAACATTTATTTTATTAATATGTATTGCACTGATACATTTTTACTGGGCAATAGGAGGAGACTGGGGATTAGACAAGGCTATACCTGTTGATATGAATGACAATAGGTTGCTGACACCTTTATTATTGCTTACTGCTTTAATTGGCATAATCATGCTAGGGTTTGCCTATATAGCTTATGCTCTTTGGCAACATAATAGTAATCCCTATATTATTTATGCAGGATGGTCTATAGGTGTTGTTTTTTTGTTGAGAGCATTCGGTGATTTTAAAATGGTTGGAATCTTTAAGAGACTAAAAGGTACAGAGTTTTCAAAATATGATACTTACTTTTATATACCTCTATGTTTATTTATAGGAGTAAGTTTTATAGTTTCTCTTCTGTAGTTCTTTTGCATCTTATATCATTTATTTTTAAATCCTTTTACAATAAACCAAAGCGCCAAAACAACTTCGTTAAGCACAATAGGAAGGTAGAGTATAGGTATCTGTGCCATAGCTCCCATATTCTCGAGTAGATTTACAACTACCAAGAGTAAAGAAGCAACTACGCCCCAAAGTGAAAGCCATCTTGGCACGAGATACAACTGATAGAGTAGGTAATAGAATATAAGTGCACCCGTAACAAAGATGTAAGTATGTATAAGATAGATATTTTCTCTTAGAGAAAGTAGTTCCGAGGTATGTATGTAGAACAATATACCTGCTAACACCATCAAAAATGCTTCAAAACATTTAAGTATGAGGTACCATAATGCTAGCTTTTTGTTGTGCATAACAAAGAGTGGATACATTAAAAGGGCAATAGACAAAACAGCTATACCACTAATGATTTCTAACATCATGCCTAAGAATTTTTGATCTGGATTGCCACTGCCAAGTAGTGCATAGGCTAAAAGTATGAAAATACCTATAAAAATAGCTCTTTTTCTTGATTTCATTATTGACTCCTTTTATACTATATTAAAGTAAAAAAATGTGAAAAAAATAAGATAATTTTTTGATTCTCATTTTTTTCACATTATTTTTTGTCACAATGAAATGTACAAAAAGAGATATAAACCCTTCTTCCCCTGTTTATTCTTTTTGTACAAAATTAAACGAAAGTGAAAGATAAAATGTATAAATATAAAATAATGATAGTTTCAACTTTAGCACTGCTTGTCTCAGGATGTGCAGAACTTGAGGTGAGTCCTGGCAAACATAGCAATTTAAAAAATGCTCCTATTAATGAAAATAGCAGGGCAGGTATAGTGAGTTATAGTAAAGAAGCTATAGATGAAGATGACGAAAGACAAGAAGCGTATGATACGATGGCAGAAAGTTGTCATGGTGCATATAAAATACTTAAAGAAGAGGTAAAAAGAGGTAATGGAGATTATTTAG
>CAZQOC010000252.1:0-2663 GCA_964594745.1 uncultured Sulfurovum sp. | reverse complement strand
TGCTCTGAGGATGCATTTTTGCGTTCGAGTATGGTGTGATAAAGTGTATCTATCACACCATATATGGCATCGGTATCTACCTCTTTGTCCAAGATAATTTTATCTTGCATGACTGAGGTAAAGAAACAGCTTTTTCTGCCTGTGTGACAGGCGACACCATTTTGTTTGATCTTGAGTATTACTGTATCTGCATCGCAGTCAAGGAGTACGTCTTTTACCTCTTGGGTATGGTTGGAACTTTCGCCCTTTTTCCAGATGCGTTGTTTGCTTCTACTGAAGTAGTGCGCATAGCCTGTTTCAAGTGTAAGGGCGTAGGCTTCTTCATTCATGTAAGCAAGCATGAGGATTTCAGAGGTTTGAGCATCTTGTGCTATGGCAGGGATGAGGGGGGTTTTATTCCAGTCTATGGTCATTGTTTTTTCTCCGTGATTGCTGTGTAGGGGGCAGGCCTGTGTGTTTACCCAAGGGCAGACACACAGGCCTGCCCCTACGTTTATAAAATTATTGTTGACCCATAAGACGTTGCTGTTTCCCTTTTGCATCTACCCAAATGTTAGGTACTGCACCGCCAGGGGTAAGGAAGATTTGCGCATCTTTGTTTACTTTAAGTGCATCATTGAATTTCGCCTGTGTTTTGATTTGTTCAAGCTGAATTAAATCAGGGGTGAGTGAATCTGATATGAGCTTGTTTGCTTTTGCCTGTTCTTCTGCTTCTATACGGATCTTGTCTGCTTCACCTTGTGCTTCAATACGGTTTTTCTCAGCTACACCACGTGCTACTTCAGCTGCTTTTTGTGCTTGTTGCTTTGCTTTTTCTTTTTCTTGTTCGGCAATCGTAACATCTTGTTTGGCTGCTTGAACCTGTTCTATTTTCTCTTTAATCTTTGGAGGAAGTACAATGTTTCTAAGCTCTACAGAGGAGAGAATCACTGGTTGGTTCGGTAGTGCATCTACACGTTCTCTTACTTTTGTCTGGATCGCTGAAGCGATGGCATTTCTCATTTCAGGGAGTTGCTCTGCTGTGTATTGACCCACGACGTCACGTACTACTTCTCTTACTTTAGAGTTGATGATTTTTTCTTCCCAACTAGCACCCCACTTTTCTATGGTGTCTGGCGCTGACTCTGGTTTGATGCTGTATTGTACGGCAAGGTCAATGTTGACAGTAAGTCCACGTTTGTCTAGTACAGGAATGGCTCTGTTTCTTCGTAATGCACCTTCAAAGTTTTTATAGCTATCGCCTAGTTCGCGAGAAACATCATTGGAGTAGGTAATGAGTCTGATACGAGTGTTAACAGGGATGATTTTTTGAAAGACAGGAATATAAAAATGCAGTCCTGCCCCTAGAGGTTTTTGCTCAAATTTACCTGTAGTGACCTTGATGCCTACTTCCCCAGAATTAATGATGGTAAAAGGTTTAAATGCAAAAAGTGCAAAAGCAATCGCCCCTACGATAATAAGCCATGTAGGAAGTCCTTTGGGCATATTGCCCAGTGGATTTTCGAAATTATTTCCACCACTATTATTATTGTTATTATTGTTTGAATTAGGTCTTTTCTTTTTAAAATAGTCGTTCATATCTGCTGGCATTTGTAATCCTTAATTAATATAGGTTAAGTGTTGGATGTAGTTAGGGTTTTTACCTGCAACGACATCAAAATAGGCTGTTTGCAATCTCTCAGTGATAGGACCACGACTTCCTGCTCCGATGATGCGTGCATCTACTTCACGAACAGGTGTGACTTCGGCAGCTGTACCTGTGAGGAAACATTCGTCACATACATAGATCTCTTCACGTGTGATACGACGACGTACCACTTCTATACCCATGTCATTCGCCAAGTCTATGATGGTTGCCTGAGTAATAGACTCCAGTGTGTTGTCTGCGGGTGGTGAGATAAGTTTTCCCTCTCTTACCATGAAGAAACACGCACCAGAGGCTTCAGCAATGTACCCTTGGTCGTCACGAAGTAAAGCTTCATCATATCCAGCTTCTACCGCTTCATATTTTGCCATTTGTGAGTTAAGGTAGTTGGCTACGGCTTTGGCCTTACCCATACCTGAAGTGTTTGGTGTTCTTGTCATAGACGAGATTTTAAGTCTAATACCTTTTTTCAGCCCCTCTTCACCAAGATACGCCCCCCATTCCCATGCTGAGATAGAAACATTAACTGGACACTCTTTGTGATACAGCCCCATCACCCCATATCCTAGATAGACAAGAGGTCGGATGTAAGCACCGTTAAAGAGTTCATTTTCCTGAAGTAGTTTCACTTGTGCAGCGTTGAGTTCCTCAAGGCTGTAAGGTACATCCATCAAAGTCATTTTTGATGAGTTTAAAAGACGTTGTGTATGCTCTTTAAGCTTAAAAATGGCACATCTTCCATCTACTGTTTTGTAGGCTTTAGTTCCTTCTATGGCACCATTTCCGTAATGTAGTGTGTGTGTAAGAACATGTACTTGTGCATCGTCCCAAGGGGTAAGTTCCCCATCCATCCAAATGTATTTTGCTTTATCCATGTGTTATACTCCACGCCAAGCTATAAGCCTAGCAAATTTAATGGATTATTTTATCTAAAAAGCTGTTAATAGTTGTTTACCGTCAGGTAAAGCCCAATAAGTAGTAAAAGTAAAATGCTAACTAAGAGATACATGAGGAAATA
>CAZQOC010000251.1:0-2674 GCA_964594745.1 uncultured Sulfurovum sp. | reverse complement strand
AAGCCGTAGCCAGTAGCGATTTTCCCTTTAGGATGATGTGGTTTGCTCCTCTCTTGGGATTTTTGGGTGTGCTTATTGTGAGCATTACCGCAGCGTTTATCAGCATAAGACCCGTACTCAAAATGGAGCCAGGAATTGTCTTTTCAAGTCGGTAATGGGTTTTCATTTTCATTTCATTTTCAAACTCTATTATTGTTAAAATATTAGGAGTATATAATGCAAAAAATATCTATGGTACTGGGAAGTCTACTTCTCTGTACAACACTTTATGCTAAAGACAATGCAGAAAAAATTGGAGACATTTTACAAATTGCTATTCCATTAGGTGCCTATGGGACAACATTGTATCTAGATGACAAAGAGGGTCAAACGGAGTTCTATAAATCTTATGGAGTTTCTTTGGCATCTACGTATGCATTGAAATACACTGTAAGAGCAATAGTAGAGCTAAAGATTCATTTCCTTCTGGACATACTTCTTCTGCTTTTTCTGGGGCAACATTTATCCATAAACGCTATGGACTTAAATATGCAATAGTCCCATATTTAGGTGCTATCTACACAGGTTACAGCCGTGTGCATTCAAACAGACACTATACACGTGATGTTGTTGCAGGAGCACTTATAGGAGTTGTGTCATCTTGGTATTTTACTTCTCCTTGGAAAAATGTAGAGATTTCACCTGAAGTAGGTGCAGACTACAAAGGTGTACAGGTGAAATATTCATGGTAAAACACACTTCATGATAAAAACATTTTATCCTTAGGTTTTATAAGCTTGTTTGCAATAACACAATCATCTACAGATTGAATAAGAGTTATTTTCTCCATTTTAAACTATTTTTCTGTATACTGTCACACATTTGACATATTAAGGAGACAATATGGACGTCAATAAATTTAGGGCAGTATGTAGACCTATTAGAATCGTTGTTGGGTTAGCACTGATTGGATATGGTGTATATAGTGGAAACAAATGGTTTTATCTTGGAGCTATCCCCCTTATTGCTGGTCTTTTGAACTTTTGTCCGGCTTGTATTATCACTAAAAAGTGTGATATACCAGAAAAATAATGATACTATGGTCGATTTATTCGGCCATTTCTTCTCTTCCTCTTTACACTTCAACACTTTTAACATTTAATCAAGTATAATTTGAAAAATTATTTGACTTGGGGATTGATATGGATAAACTTACAGAATATTTAAATGCTCATCCCAATGATGAACTACACCCCTCCGAGATAGCCAATCTTCTTAAAGATCTGAATGAAAATAGTTTTAATGAGGCAGTACACTCTATCCCTAAAGAACTCATCGCTGATGTAGCTTTGGAGCTTCCAGATAGGTATTTTGAAGATGTCGTTGAGTCTTTTACCCCTGAAGAGATTGCAGAATCAGTTGCTGAGTTGGAGTCTGATGACCAGACAGACTTCATCCAGGAACTTGAAGAAGTTGATAGTGGTATGGCACAAGAGGTCTTCGAACAGCTAGATAAAGAAGACCAAGAAGATATCCTCCAGCTGAAACAGTATGAAGAAGATGAAGCTGGTGCCTATATGCAGATTGAGGTCTATACGGCAAACCTGCATCATACAGTGAATGATGTCATTAAAGAGTTTGCTAAACTAAGAAGAGAAGATGAACTTGAAAATGTCAATTATCTTTTTGTCACAGATGAAACCAATACACTACGCTACGGTATAGGTCTCGATAATCTTCTTGCCTTTGATTTTAACAAAACACTTGAAGAGAATATCGAGGAAAACCCTGAGAGATATAAACCTATCATAGGGCATGACCATGATGATATTCGTCAGATAGTACAGAAGTTCCATGAGTATGATCTTCACTCCATGCCTATTATCAATGATACGGGTATTTTGTTAGGGCGCATTACCTCGGATGATATCTATGATATTATGAATGAACATGCAACAGATCAGATGTATAACCTTGCAGGGGTTGATGATGACGCTGAAGATGATGAAGATATTTTCAAAGCAGGTAAAGCCCGTGCTGTGTGGCTTTCGGTCAATCTTCTCACAGCCATTGCTGCATCACTGGTGATTGGTATGTTTGAAGAGACTCTGCAGAGTATAGTCGCTTTGGCTATACTAATGCCAATCGTTGCTTCCATGGGTGGTAATGCAGGTACACAGTCACTTACCGTTGTTGTGCGTCAGTTGGCATTGGGAGACATTGCAAAGCATGATGCTTTTCGTACCATTAAGAAAGAGGTCATACTCTCTCTTGCAAATGGACTCTTTTTTGCTATAATCATGGGTATTATTGCTTCTGTTTGGTTTGACAAAGGGATGCTTGGTGTGGTTATAGCACTTTCCATGGTTATCAATTTGCTTTCAGCAGGTTTTTTTGGCTCTATGGTGCCACTTTTGCTTAAAAAGTTAGATGTTGATCCTGCCATTGGAAGCACCGTTATTTTAACTACAGTGACTGATGTAGTCGGTTTCTTTAGTTTTCTAGGGTTAGCAACCCTCATTTTATTATAAAAGGATTGTTTTAGTCATATGGACTTACTTATTTTATATTTTGTAGCTGCTGTACTTATCTCTTTTGTCTGTTCTGTTTTAGAATCAGTCTTACTTTCGGTCAATATGCCATACATTTCCGTGCTTGAAAAAGAGACACCGACGGTCGGAGCACTACTTAAATC
>CAZQOC010000250.1:0-2682 GCA_964594745.1 uncultured Sulfurovum sp. | reverse complement strand
TTTCTTTTTTGTTCCAGAATTGGTAACTTATATCTGGCAGGATGAACTGATTGATTGGTCTCATTTGCACAGTTTGACTGAACCATTGCAGATGCAGCGTTGGCTGTATACAAAACTTGAGGAAATGTTTAAATCTGGTATAAGCTGGCTCAACATCTCTATAGGCGTACTTTTGTTATTTTGGGTGTGGCGTTCGAAGTAATTTGCACAGCGAATACACACATTTAATTTATACTTTTATAGCTTCTTGGTAAAAAGGAGATGCTATGAACAGTCATTTTACACATTTTGGCGAACTTTATAGGTATTTGGAAAATCAACCACCCAAGGAAGATTTTTTATATCATCGACTGCCACAAGGGTATAAAAAGTTTTCTAAAAAAGAATTTTTGCTTACGGTGCGCTATTTGGCGCTTGCCTTTCGTAGGCATGGTTGGCAAGAGAAACAAGTGAGTATTGCTGTTTCTTCTTCTCCTTATTGGCTCATGCTTGATTATGCATTAATGATAGCAGGTGCTGTACCTGTCCCTCTTTTTACCAATATTTCTTCAAAAAATCTTCACTATCAAATACTCGATGCCAATATAGAAACAGTATTTATAGAAAATAAAGAACAAGAAAAAATTATTCATCGGGTAGGGAAAAGTGTTGAAACCATTTATTTGGCAGACCATGTATCGGGGTATCATACTTTTTCGGAATATATCGCAGAAGGTAGGATGATAGATGAAGAGGAACCTTCTATTTTCGGTACACTTATTTATCAAATAAAGCCCACAAACTTGGCGACCATTGTATATACATCTGGTACTTCTGGTAGACCTAAAGGTGTAGAACTTACCCATAGTAATCTTATTTCTCAAATTCATGCCACTGCTAAAAACTATGTGTTTTACAAAGAGAATGATGTTGCCTTTTCTTTTTTACCTTTAGCACATATCTTTGAGCGGATGGTGATGCATTTTTATCTCTCTCAAGAATTAAGTGTCTACTTTGCCGATGATGTGAAAAATGTTGGGGTATTGTTAAAAGAAGTCAATCCAACAGTGATGACCGTGGTACCAAGACTACTGGAAAAAGTATTTTTCAAAATGAAACTGAAAGCAATGGACGGGAACATCATCAAGCAGTCTTTGGTACGTTTGGCATTTCACAGAGCAACCACTAAAGACCCCTATGCTAAAACGTGTTTTGTAGATACACTACTCGATAAACTTGTCTATGCAAAGTTGCGTGCTGCGCTAGGTACCAGAATGCGTATGATGATTTCGGGTGGTGCAGCACTCCCAGATATGCTCTATCATTTTTACTTGAACATAGGTGTGCCACTCTACCAAGGGTATGGACAAACAGAAACGAGTCCTGTCATCGCTGCCAATACTCCTGAACATATTAAAATAGGTACCTGTGGTAGAACTTTTCCTCTTGTAGAAGTAAAACTAAGTCCCATAGATGAACTTCTTGTCAAGGGTCCTAATGTGATGAAGGGGTACCATAATAACCCAGAAGCCACAGCCAAAACGATAGATGCTGATGGTTGGCTACACACAGGTGACTTGGCAAGTATAGATGAGGAGGGCTATATCACAATTACTGGGCGTACCAAAGAGTTGCTCAAAACTTCTACAGGGGAGTATGTGAGTGCTGTATACATAGAACAAAAACTTACTAGTAATGGCTGGTTTGAACATAGTCTCGTGGTGGGAGATGCCAAACCTTATGTAGTAGCACTGCTGTTCATAGAACATGACTTCTTAGGACGTTTAGCCACAAAAATGCGCAGTACACCACAGAATGTATTGCGTTCTCAAAAATTTAAAGAGATGACAGATAAATACATCAAAAAAATTAACAAAAAGCTCAATCATTGGGAAAAAGTACGAGCGTATAGAGTCATAGCAGATGAACTCAGCATAGAAGAGGGACACCTCATTCCATCGATGAAGTTAGCTAAGACATATTTGATGGAGATTTATGCTGAGGATATTGAAGAGATGTATGAAGGACATGTGTAATCCACACCCAATGCACACAAAAATTTTATACTATAGTGAAGCTCTAATAAAGGATATATGATGAAAGCAGATTCAAAAAATATTCAAAAAGAACGTATCGCCATTGTTACAGCACTTCGTACTCCTATGGCAAAAGCAGGTGGAAAGTTTAGACATATTCAGGCTGACCAGTTAGGTGCCATTTTATTTCGTGAATTGATGATGCGTGCACCCGTGGATGTAGAAGAGGTAGATGAAGTCATCATCGGTAATGTGGCACAACCTATACATGCGGCAAATATTGCTAGGGTGATTGCGCTACGTGCAGGTTTTCCTGAACATACACCTTCTCTTACCGTCCATCGTAATTGTGCTTCTGGTATGGAGTCAATTACCACAGCCGCTTCTCGTATCCATGCAGGTGAGGGGAGCATATATGTGTGGGGTGGTGTAGAATCCATGTCAAATATCCCACTCATATATAATGAAAAAATGGTAGGACTCTTTGCTAAACTCTCAGGGTCTAAAACAATAGGAGATAAACTTAAAACACTACTCTCGTTTAGACCGAGATTTCTCAAACCCATCGTAGGACTTATGTCTGGGCTGACTGACCCTGTGAGTGGACTGCTTATGGGTAGTACGGCAGAGGTACTGGCACAAGACTTTGGCATAAGCAGAGAAGAGC
>CAZQOC010000249.1:0-2682 GCA_964594745.1 uncultured Sulfurovum sp. | reverse complement strand
AGACGACTTTCTGCCCCGCTTGCGCCAAAAAATAGGCCGTCGAACATCCACAGATACCTGCACCGATAATGGCCGTGTCATAGGTCAATTGCGTCCTTTTTCTTTTAGCTTAGTGTAACAAATAATTGGCTCCGGAACCCAACCATACCTGAGTAGAATCTGTTCGAACTCAATGTCAATTTCCCCCAACAGTTAATCAGGGTGCTATCGGGCTATTTGGCATATGATGGTAGGGCACCTCTAAAAACCCTGAGACCGCACAGGGTTTTTAGAGGTGCCCGTATATAAAAATAGTATAAGAAAACAGAAAAACATATCATCTTCAGATAATCTCCACAATTGTTTTTTACAATACGATCATCTTAAAAACACAAGGATATGCGTTATGAAAATATCAACACAACTGATGCTTTCAACGGTTTTAATTTCAGGTTTATTTGCACAATCTGATGTTTATTTAACAAATAATTCTAAGGTACCGGATTTAAAAATGCCAAAGAATAAACTTTCATTTAAGGAAATTGAAGGGTATCAAAACTATAAAATCATTGCGACTCATTTTAGAACAGACAAAAATGAGATACGATACATCTTAGCAAATCCAGTAGCTTTCAATGCATTGATAGATCATGATAAGATTATGCCTGAGGGAAGCAAAGTTGTTAAAATAGGGTGGAGCGTTAAAAAAATGCCAACATGGCCTGGTGCACTTGAAGCAGATAAGATCCAAAGAGTTGAGTATATGGTAAAGAATAGTAAAAAATTCAACCACGATGGCGACAACTGGGGCTATGCTCGTTTCCTCAAAACCAAAGATGGATTCAAACCTTGGAGCAAAGGAACACAAAGTTGTATTTCATGTCATGCAAGTGTAAAAAGTGAGGACTATCTTTTTACTCACTTTCAAAAAACATTTTAAATAGTGTATGAAAAAGAGACTTCTAATCATCGAAGATGAAAAAGCTATTTCAGATTTAATCATACAAAGATTTGAAAGCTCACTGTATGATGTTGATGTAGCATCTGATGGCAGAGAAGCTCTTACACTACTCTGTACAAACAAGTATGACCTCGCAACCGTAGATATTATGCTCCCGCATGTAGATGGCCTTACTCTTTGCAAAAAATTTAGAGAACACTCTCCTCAAACTTTCATTATTATACTCAGTGCACTCGATGAAGAGGAGACCAAGCTAAAAGGGTATACTTTTGGTGCTGACGATTATATTTCAAAACCTTTTAGTCCGAAAGAGTTACTTGCAAAAGTTGAATCACATTTTAGAAGACACGATACGTTGACTTCTCAACAATCTAAAATCACACAAAACCTTCTCCTCGATGATAATAAAAAAGAGATAAAAATCAATGGTTTTCATCTTCCACTAACTCCAAGTGAATATCTACTGTTTTTTACACTTTTAAATAATCCTAAAAGGCTCTTCTCTAGAGAAGAACTCTCCTATCTCATTTACGAAAACAATTTAGGTGAAATAGACAGTAGAGGTATCGACTCCCACATTTCACACATCAGAAAAAAAATCAAGAATATTGATTCATTAGAGTACATCAAAACGGTTCATAGACAAGGATATATAATCAATGAGCATTAAAAAATTACTACTGCTTTCCTATATAATTACAGGACTTATCATATCAGTTATAACTGCTTTTATGACATTTTATATCATTGATGTACCTATTGGTATGAAAATGTTTTCAAAGATAGTTATGACTATCGGCCTTACTTTACCAATAATCGCCTTTTTAAGTTATATATTAGGAGGCTACTTTTCAAAAAAGTTTATATTCATAAAAAATAGACTTATAAAGATAGCCGATGAAGAATTCTCCATCTACAATAAATATGAGCATATAGATGAGATTGCCGATATTCATAAAACACTCAATACTGTTTCTATACAACTTGACAAGTCGATCAATGAGCTAAAAGAGAAAAACAGTGAACTTGCTTGGATGGTTCGCTCTTTTGCCCATGACTTTAGAACCCCATTAACTGTGATGTGCGGGAATATTGAAGCGATTGAGGATGGATTGGTTTCAAAAAATGAACTGCCTGCAACTTTACAAAAAATAAAGCTAGAAACCAACTATATGAATGAATTACTTAGTGATGTACTTCTATTTTTCCAATCTATGAAAAGCGTTGTAAATAAAGAAAAAATTGAACTTAAAGAGTTTATAGATAAAGAAATATTTACGCTCATAGAGCCGTTGCAAGGGGTTGAACTTCGCAATGACATACGAGAAAATGATTCTATTGAATTTACTAAAACAGACCTAAAAAAGATTATCTTCAATCTATTGGACAATAGTATCAAATTTACTCAAAAAGGAAGTATAGTTATCTCCTTGGAAAATAATTCTCTCATAGTGCAAGATACAGGAATAGGCATTAAGACAGAAGAGAGCGATAGAATATTTCAACCATTTTATACAGTTGATGCAAGTAAAAATCGTTTAAAAAGCGGTTTTGGTCTTGGATTGGCAATCGCAAAAAATCTTGCACAAAAAAATGATTATTCTTTAAAATATGATACTAAATATCAATATGGATGTAAAATAGTTTTAGTACCTTAGCATTACGGCAGCGGTGTGCGGCCAAAAAATACGCATGCCGATGTCTCTCTAAACAGAGATCTCTTTGATGTCGGCAATCTCCAG
>CAZQOC010000248.1:0-2687 GCA_964594745.1 uncultured Sulfurovum sp. | reverse complement strand
ATTCCCTAATGTTGCCTATATTAATACTGATAAAGAGGAGACATTCTCTGGTATAGAGGTAGCGTCCAACTATGCATTCACAGAATTAGGTCTTAATCTATCTGCAAATTATACTCGCCTACTTAAATTTGAAGATGATAAAAAAAATAAGCTCATAAGACGTCCAAAAGAAGTTTTAAATGTTTCACTAGATCACTATACAGACAATAATACACATATAGGTATCAACGCACAATACATTGGTGACAGAAAAGACAGTGATTTCAGTACCAAGCATGCAAGTGAAGTTTCAACAGGAAACTACACAATATGGAACCTAAACTTCGGTACAAAAGTGGTAAACAATATAGATGTAGCAATCCATGCGAAAAACATCTTTGACAAAGACTACCAATCAGTCTACGGTTATGCTACAGAAGGACGTTCTATCTATATGAATTTAAAATATACTTTTTAGGCTATAATACCTCATGTTAACACTACTCCCAGGATGGTTTATCAGATATAAATTTTTCAACTCTCTTTTTCTGGGAGTGAGTGTAGGTGCCATTTTTACGCTCTATGCGCCACTTGAACCTTCTGTTTATTCTCTTGGTGGCATACTCTTGGCATTGGGGATGCTACTGCTTGCACGCACCTATCATCGCATACTCAATACCCAGTGGTTTTTTCGCATTTCTCTTTTTGTCGAAGTGACACTCTTGCTTGCCATACTCTTTTTTCTACTAAACCAATACAATTATCAAACAGCGCTTGTAATGTATATTGGGTATCAGATTACATTTGTATTTGGCTCCTATCTTGTTCGTGCAGAGACTTTACTACTCAAAACAGATACTCTTCTCACACAACTTGATACAGCAAAACAACTCGGCTATCTTGTGGGTATGGGAGTCTCTTATGTGTTCTACAAAGTTTTAAGTACGCAGGGTATGACACAAAATCAAGAACAGGTCTATATGTTGCACTATCTGCTCCTTGGCATTGAGTGTGTTGTCATCGCACTCATTTTTAAAAGTTTTAAAAGAGCATAAATGGACTACAAATCATGGTTTCTTTCCCACGGAGAAAAACACAGAGCCATCATGGAGAAACTCAGCACACTGAGCGATGAGGAAGTCATCGAATACTTTAGATTTGACAACATGGTCAAAAATGAGCCTGATTTTTGCCTACTCTACCAAGAGAACAAAAAATGCCATAACATGCCAACACTCAACTGCTATCTCTGCGCTTGTCCAAGCTTTAGATTTGATGATGATGGTCTCAAAAAAGTGGGAAATAAAACCCTTTTTTCCAGCTGTGACATCAATGCAAAAGATGGAAGTCAGTTTATTTCAGAAGATGCCATACATCATGACTGCACAGGATGTTTGCTACCGCATCATGAAAGCTATATTAAAAAAGTATTTAAGAGAGATTGGTTTGAAGTGATGAGAGAGGTCAGTATGACGAAATAATCGTCATACTTTAGACTAACGTCCTAAAGATTCTATAGCACCTTTGGCAGCTGCTTTTTTAAGAGGGTTTGACCCTACTGCTTTCTCAACAGCCATATCTGTCGCTTTTTCTTTCATAGATGTCTCTTTTGTTTCTCCAGAGACAGCTTTTTTGAGCATACCAGAAGTACTGACATCTTTTTTGCCCATAACCTTATCAGCAACAGCATTTTTTATCTTATCTGTTGGGCTTGGTTCAGGTACGACTTTATCTGCTACTTTTTTAACGACTTGTTGTTTGACAGGGTCATTGCCTGCTACTTGTTTAATGACAGCATCTTTAGCCTGAGTTTTTGCCTTAGATACAGCTACATCTTTTACCATTCCTGACACCATATCTGCATAAAGCGATGAAGATGCTACCGATACTACGAGCACTGAGGTTAATACTATTTTTTTCATTCTATTTCCTTAAATATTTTGTAGCGATAGTTTAGGATAGAAGTATTAACAAAGTATTAATCATGATAATCAATCACTGCATATTCATCCCCATAGTAATCTTTGGCAAACTTCAATGCATCCATATAATCTTCTCCTCTACCCTCAACAACTACCTTTGTCCCTACTCTTGCCCAACGATACATCTTTTGTGCAAAACCATTTTTCATACGAATGCATCCATGAGAAGCTGGTCTATTGGGAACATACCCCAAATGCATAGCAATACCTGAATTGGTCAATCGCATCATATAGGGCATCTTCGCTCCACCCTTTGGTTTAGGCCAAAGATTTGAGCGATGCATACGTTTTTTTTGCATAATAGTATAGGTACCATTAGGCGTCTCTCTTCCTTTTTTACCTGAAGAAATACGCCCTTCAAAAACGATATGTCCATCTTCTATGGCATAGGCTTTTTGTATGGAAAGATCCACCACTATTTCCTGATATGCCCATACAGGTATAGATATAAATAGTACTCCAAAAAGTATGCCTACTATATTATTTTTCATATATACTCCTAACGCTTTTCCAAGTTTAGCTTTTTTCTGTGAATAAATCGTGCAACTATTGTATTGTCATCTCTATATATGCACATCCTCTGGAAGTAGAAGTCGCATTTGTACCTGTTAGCGTACCCATATTTATCGTCACATTCGTACCAGATATACTTCCATTAGTCGTATTAAGCGCTGCACAGTCACACGCTGTAGCGATGTCTTGCACTACTGAACCAGATTTCACATA
>CAZQOC010000247.1:0-2690 GCA_964594745.1 uncultured Sulfurovum sp. | reverse complement strand
CCCTGGTAAACTAGCAGACTGTCAAAGTAAAGATCCAGAAATCTCAGAAATCTATCTGGTGGAAGGGGACTCTGCAGGGGGTTCTGCAAAACAGGGTCGCGATAGGGTATTTCAAGCTATTTTACCACTCAAAGGTAAGATTTTAAATGTTGAAAAAGCGCGTTTAGAGAAAATACTTAAATCCGATGAGATTAAAAATATGATTACAGCCCTTGGTTGTGGTATCGGTGAAGAGTTTGATGAAGAGAAACTTCGCTACCATAAAGTGATTATCATGACCGATGCCGATGTTGATGGATCTCATATTCAAACACTCTTAATGACTTTCTTCTTTAGATTTTTAAAACCAATCATTGAAAAAGGATATTTGTATCTTGCGCAACCACCATTGTATCGTTACAAAAAAGGTAAAAATGAAATTTATCTTAAAGATGAAAAAGCGCTCAATGACTACCTCATTGAAAATGGAATTACCGCAATAGAAAGTACGACAATGGGGCAAGCAGACCTTGTGGATTTATTTAAATTGGTTGCGTATTACCGTATGACACTCAAAGAGATAGAGAAGCGTTTTGCTTTACCTGAAGTCTTACGTTACATGATAGAAAACCCTGATATCATTGGTACAAATAACAAAGCTTTAGCAAAGACCATAGAAGCATATATTTCAGAACTTGGCTATAACATCCTGAACAAAACGGTTACAGATGAGACTATCCACCTTTTTGTCCAAACCAATGATGGACTGGAAGAACTTATTGTAGATGAGATACTCTTTACTAACCCTCATTACAATGAGGCTATTCATATACACCAAAAGATAAAAGAACATATCACTGATGAATTTAAAGACAAAGATCTTCTTGCACTCTTTGAAGAGGTAGAAAGTTCTGCAAAAAAAGGTGCCTATATCCAACGCTACAAAGGTCTAGGGGAAATGAACCCTGAGCAACTTTGGGAAACAACCATGACACCAGAAAACAGAAGACTCTTACAAGTAACCATTGGAGACGATGAAAATGCATCAGACACCTTTGTCCTCTTTATGGGAGATGAAGTAGAACCAAGAAGAAATTACATTGAAAGTCATGCTAAAGATGTAAAACATTTGGACGTTTAATGTTACTGTCTGAACGAGAAGAGAGAGAACGTCGTTTTAAATTGGCTCTTAGAGCAGGTATTCCTGTTCTTCTTCTTGTCTCTTTAGTTTTTTACTCTTTATTTGTACAAGAAGGTACTTTTCAACCTACTCTTATCAATAGTTTTCTCATTGCTGGTATTATTTTTATTACTATTTATTTTAACTATTTTCTTATTGAGATGAGTATAAAAGAGACTATTGTAGACAGTACAACACAAAGTTTTAATGAAAAAGCATTTATCGATAAACTAAAAGTGTATAAACCTAAGACATTGGTACTTCTCGTTGTGAAAAACCTTTCTACTATTGATGAGAACTACAGTGCAGAAAAGGTAGATTTACTTCTTTATACCATCATCCATAAACTCAATACCACACTTAATCAATATGGACTACGTAATCCACTCATTGGCAGAAGATATGGTGCAGAATTTCTTATTGCTCTCAATAAAGAAGGTTACAATATTAAAGAAATTTTTGAACAGTTTATAGCAGAAAATAAAGAAATAAATGATATAGCTGTAGACTATAGTTTTTCAGCGCTCACCAATACTGAAGAGAACATCGAACAAATACTTGGACAACTCAAAGATTTATTGGCATCTCCTCAAGACGAACATAAAAATAAAGAAAATGTCAAAAAGGCAGAAGAGGTCAATCAAACAGAACAGGCTATTATCGATGCACTCAATAATAAGCGTTTCAAACTTGCTTTTAGACCTTTAGAAAACACACATAACCATCAAATAGAGATATATGAAATTGTTTCTAAGCTCGTTTCGAGTGAATACAAAGAGATACTGCCAAGAGTTTATTTACCTATTATTAATAGACTTGGGCTAGGAATCAACTATGATCTAGCCCTTGTTGAACATATTATAAAATTATTACCTTTGGTCGATAAGCATATATCCTTTACTTTTAATCTTTCTCCTTTCTCCTTACGAAACAAAAATTTTCAAGAAAAGTTTTTTACGCTTTTAGAAGAATACAACATAGAAACATCACGTCTTATTATTCAACTTTATGAGCGAAAAACACATCATGATCTTTCTGGCTATTTTAAAACCTTGACTACCTTTAGATCTAAAGGTGTACGTATTTGTATAGATAACTTTGGATCATCAAATGCCTCTATGGAATATATGAAACATTTTAAATTTGACATGGTGCAATTTGATCGGGAATACGTCACAAACCTTGAAGATAGCACCAATCTTGCAATGCTCTCTTCACTCGTCAGTATGTCAAAAGATTTACACATTTTAACAGTTGCGAAATGGGTAGACAATGCATCACAAAAAAATAAACTTATCTCTTTGGGAATAGATTATCTACAAGGCTTTGGCATAGATAAACCTATCTCCGAAGAGAGACTTATTAACAGATACAATGAAAAGGAAACCAATGAAATACGGTGAAAAAGAGATACAAGAATTTGATATTAACGCTAAAGAAAACTTTTGGCCTAATGAGCATTCGAAAAACTATACTATCAACATAGAATTACCAGAATTTATGTGTCTTTGCCCACGCTCAGGCTACCCTG
>CAZQOC010000246.1:0-2696 GCA_964594745.1 uncultured Sulfurovum sp. | reverse complement strand
AATTAAATGCCAAAATAGAGTCAAATACCATAGGTGCAAGATGGCAATACATAGGGGATGGGTTAACATCAAACACATTACTCTATAGACTTTTTACCAAGCAAGACTCTCAGTTTTTTGATGAGGACTACTTTGTTGATACTAAATTTGAAGAATATGGACTCTTCCATGAGACTGTTTGGGAACTTAATAATCATACCATAACGCTTGGTGGAGAAGTAAAAAGTGTAAATGCACCAACCAAAGTACACTCCAATGCTCCAGGAACAACAGACTTCGAGGATTTAGTAACCCTACAAGAAGTCGTAGACATAGATAAAACATTTAAAGCCAAAGAATACATAGTGTTTGCACAAGACATTTGGGACATTACGCCTACTGACCATTTACGCTATGGAGTAAGAGCTTGGAAAACTGACTTTCAGGATTTTGGTTCAGGCATAGACCCCCGCATAGCATATGTACATGATTTTGCCAATGACTTTACTGTTTCAGCTGCTATTGGTCGATACTCACAACGTCCTGCTACCTTTACAAGTATCAAAGGTTTTGGTAACCCCAAAATAAACACAGAAGAATCATCTGACCACTATACAGTAAGTTTTCAAAAAACCTTTGCAGATAAATCATCTTTAGTGGTAGAACCCTATTATAAAAAGTTTAAAAACCTGGCTATTACTGATGACTTGACAAATTATGAAGCAGTAGGTGAGGGTGAAGCGTATGGTGTTGATATAACCTATAAAAAGAAGCTGGCAGATATCAATATGATGTTTGCCTATACCTACGTAAAAGCTAAACGGCAGCTTCATACAAATAATACAAAACAGTATCGTTTTGAAGGTGATATACCTCATACACTACAGTTTACTGCCAATTATCATTTCTGGGACAGTTGGAGAGTCTCTGCCTATGCGAAATACTCCTCAGGAGCACCCTATACGCCTATTGTTGCTACGGAGCCATATACTTACCAAGGCAAAGAGTATATAAAACCTATTTACGGTATACCTTACTCTAAGAGGCTAGATGCTACTTATGATTTAGATATACAAATAGGAAAGACATATAATTATGCAAATGACAGATCTTTAGAAATCTCACTGGAACTTATGAATATCAATGCACTCTTCAAAGACAATATCGACGGGATAAAGTATAATGATAAGTATGAAGAAGATGGCAATTATAAACAGTTAGGTTTTTTACCTGCTTTACATCTTAATTATAGGTTTTAAGCCTATAGCCAATCCCTGAAATATTTTCTACAAAATCTCTACCCAATTTATCATTAGAGAGTTTTTTTCTTAGCCCACGCACCAATGAGCGTAGAGCATCCATGCTCATACCTTCATATGCCCATATGAGACTTTCTATTTCTTCGTAGGTGACAACTCTTTTAGAGTGCTTTATAAGGAAGTCAAAAAAGAGGAGTTCGTTATGGGTGAGCTTGATGTGTCGATGGTCTATGAAAAGGGTTTGGTTAAGTGTGTCGTATTGGGTATGTGTATCTAGGTGTATCAAGCTTGCATGGTCACTGGCTAAGGTTTTACATGCCATACTGAGTGCATTTTGGAGTTTTTCTGAACTAATGGGTTTGATGAGGTATTTGACAAGTTGCAATTCTACTGCTTTGAGGAGGTATGCTGTGTCACTATGTGCAGTGGTGATGATGACTGGTGTTATCTTGTCTTTTTCTCGTACCTTAGCTACAAAATCCAACCCGTTGAGTTTTGGCATTTTAATATCCGTGATGATAAGGTCAGGCTTGTGCTTGTGATAAAGCGAAAGCCCTATCACTCCATCTTTGGCCTCATAGACTTTGTGACAGTATCTATTGAGATATTCTACCGCATTTTTACGGATGAGGGGTTCGTCTTCGATGTAGAGGAGACTAAGAGCTTTGAGAGTGTTTAAATCCATGCTTAATTGTAGTCAAAAGAGGTTAATTTTATACCATCAACTTAAAAAACTTTAAGAAATAGTCTGCTATCATTTAATTGACCGATGGTCAGTCATTTAAAAGGATGCTGATGGCAATTATTGTAAATAAAGAAGAAAAACGTCGTGCAATCGCACTGGCATCAACAGAATTGCTTCTTGAAAACGGTATTAAGAACATCACCATAGCGAAGATAGCAGAGTGCGCAGGAGTAGGTAAAGGTACTATATACGAGTATTTTAGCAATAAAGAAGATATTGTGTTTGAGATTATCTCAGTTTTTATTGCTGAACATGAGAAGGAGCTCTACCGTATAGTGGATGAGCCTGGTAGTACTAAAGAAAAGGTAAAAGAAGCTCTGGTATTGATCTTTAGTACGGAAGAAACTAGAAAACAGCTCTCTTTATATATGGAGTTTATTGCGATTTCTTTAACTTCCAATGTGGATGAGATGATCGATTTTAGTAGAGCATGTCGTCAAAGGTTTATGACAGTTATAGGATCTATATTTAATCAAGCCATTGAAAAAGGTGAATTTGATATGGATGCTAAATCATTGGCATCGATGTTACATACCTATCATTTAGGCTTGGTGGTTGATTCAAAAATGCATAATATTGATGCACTAGAGATGATAGATGCATTTGTAGAGACATTTTTTACACTTATCGGTAAAAAGGAGAGTTGATGGCAGTAGGTAGAGGGTATTTGCGGTGCATCTCAAACCGTTAAAACCCGACCTTTCATTGAAACT
>CAZQOC010000245.1:0-2712 GCA_964594745.1 uncultured Sulfurovum sp. | reverse complement strand
ACCGAGATTATACTAGAGTGGTATTAAAAACTTTTCAACACTTAGAACTTGATATTTTAGATATATTTGATGATAATTACACGTTGAAAAAACCGGAATGCCTTGAACTTCTTCATGATAGGTTGATGCAAATACTAAACATGAACCTAAAAAGTCATAAGTATAATCAGAATGTGCTTCAAACAGAAAGTGCAAATTTTTTATATTGGGTCTTTGGACAACATATTCCAATTTTTGGATATTCTCTGTTTGTTATATATAAGAGATTGTACCTCTTTGAGTTTGTTTCAATTTCAAACAAAGATAAAATAGCGTTATTTAGTTTAAAATTAAGGAATATAAAATGGAAAAATCCAAAAATATAATATGTATTAAATGGGGTACCTCATATGATGCTGAGTATGTAAATAAACTTCAAAACATGATAGTAAGGAATACGTCTTATTCTATTAATTTTTATTGCTTTACGGACGATGCCACTGGTTTTAATACTGATATCATTGTAAAGCCTCTTCCTGTTCTAAATACCCTTGAAGAGTATCAAACAAAATATTCTTACAGAAAAGAAGCAGCATTATGTGATGATGACCTAGGTGGGTTGAAAAATGAAAGAGTTTTCTTTTTTGATCTTGATGTAGTGATTGTTTCAAATTTGGATGAATTGTTTGAGTATCCTCACAATGATGGATTTTATATTATCAATGATTGGAATAGTAAAGGAGGTGAGATTGGGCAGGCAAGTTGCTACTCTTGGACTGTAGGTACACTGGGATACATTAAAGAGTATTTTGAAAAACATCCTAAGGAGGTTGTAGATAAATTTTTTACTGCCTCACAAGAATATCTGTCTTATAAGGTTATAGAAAAATATGGTTCTTTGAATTTTTGGCCAGATAATTGGTTTTGTTCATTTAGATTTCACTGTATGCCAAAGATAGGTCCATTGAGACATTTCAAAGCGCCTCAAATTCCTTACATATCAGGGTTGAAAGTGATTGTTTTTCATGGGGTACCCAATCCTAGAGAAGCACTTAGAGGTGAATGGCCCATGAGGGAAAAATATTCATGGAAGAGATTATATAAAGTATGTAAACCAACCAAGTGGATTGAAAAATACTGGTATTAAAGCAATTTAAATAATAAGGATAAAGGTATATGACGCATACAAAAAAGCTTTCATCTGTAGTAAATCGTTCGGTTGGAGTAGGGATACTGAGTTGGAAATCGCACAAGACATTAGAAAAAAGTTTACAAAGTTATGAAAAGATCGGTTTTAAGGATTTTTTTGATCAGGTTAAAATCATTTTTCAGGAAATATCTGCAGAAGATAAAAAACTTGCAGACAAATATGGTTATGAGTATGTAGGTATTCCAAAAAATCTTGGGATTCAAAATGGCCACCAGATGATACATGACAATATTACAACAGACTATGTGCTTGTTTTGGAAAATGATAATCCAGTCATTGAAGATACTGCTATTACACAACATAGACTGCTTCAGGCTATTCAGCTATTGGAAACTGGTTCGATCGATATCATGCGATTGAGACACAGGTGGGAATTTGGAGAAGGTTTTAGTTTGAAGAAATATTTGCGTTATTTTGACATAATGCATCTACATGAAAAATATTCTCATGATGCTATAAAAAGTAGTGCCTATGAAAGCTATATGAAACGTTTAAGAAGAGTATGCAGGTCATCAAAGGCAAAAAGATTAGCTGGGTATTCATTATATTACGAGAAGTATCCTGAAAAAATATTTCCCAACTATATTAAGAAAATTGATGAAGAGTTGTTTGCCGTGAGTTCTTATATTATGACTTGGACCAATCAAAGTGTTTTGCTAGAAAGAAAACTTTATGGAGAATTATTAGAATATGCTAAAGAAAACCCGTCATCTCGAACAGCCAATGGTTTCGCAGATTTAGAAAAACCACTGAATACATCTTGGTGGCGAAAGCAAGATTTTCAAATAGGTGTTGGAGAAGGTATCTTCACACATAATAGATTTGATGACAGTTGGAGAAGGTCTCACCAGGCATACAACAATACCATTGCACAAAACACAAAATAAAAGGCGAGGAGTTAGTATGATAAATTGAAGTGATTGGAACTATTGAGGCAAATGCTCAGTATATCCATTTGGATTCTTCGATTGCCATCGCCAGCTGTCTTCACACATTTCTTCTATGTTTTTGCTTGCTTCCCACCCAAGGACCTCTTTGGCGTAGCTTGGGTCGGCGTAGCATGTAGCTATGTCGCCTGCACGTCTTGGAGCGATGCGGTAGGGTACTTTTTGTCCTGAAGCTTTTTCAAAGGCTTTGACCATATCAAGAACAGAATATCCGGTACCTGTACCCAGATTGACGGTTAGAACATCGTTTATGCTGTCAATTTTTTGCAGCGCTTTAATGTGCCCGTCTGCAAGATCAACAACGTGTATGTAGTCTCGAACTCCTGTACCGTCATGGGTATCATAGTCATCTCCAAAAACACTCAGATGGCTTCGTTTTCCCACTGCAGTTTGGGTAATAAACGGCATGAGGTTGTTTGGTATGCCATTGGGGTCTTCACCGATAGTACCTGACTTATGGGCACCAACGGGATTGAAATAGCGCAGCAGGATGATCTTCCATGCATTGTCTGCTGTGTAAAGATCTCTCAGTATCTCCTCAACAAAGAGTTTGGATCGTCCGTAGGGGTTGGTCGC
>CAZQOC010000244.1:0-2713 GCA_964594745.1 uncultured Sulfurovum sp. | reverse complement strand
TGGAAAAATTGCAACAGTGATTATAGAGCACTACTACTTGAATGGGAAAGAGACCTATAAATTTGATGATATCCTTAATCCAAATGTTGAGATACACTATGAGACACTGCATGGTATTGCACCATAGGAATACAAGATGATACAGTTTAAATTTACAAAATGCCCCTGTTGCAAACATGCTAGCCTCATATCTTTTATGGCTTATTATTTCAGGACTCTTGGCACTTTGGTTGATGTCTTTGTTTGTTCCATTAGTGAAAATACCAGAAGATTAAGAAAGGAGTCTTATGTTATATGTATATCTTATCATTATATATTTAATAGTACTCAATATCTTTACTACATATAGATTGATAAAAGACGACTATTATAATGTTGCACAAAAATGTATGCAGTTAATGATTATCTGGCTCATTCCCTTAATAGGTGCTATGATTGTTGCACATTTTAATACGCAAGAGAAGAGAAAACTTAATGGTATCTGGAAAAGACTATCATGGTTGAGTAGATTGGGCGCGGCTCTTTTCTTCATAAAACTTTACTCCAAAAGGGAGATGCTTTGTATAGATAATACTTATGCTGACTATTGTGATAGTTGGCATGCGACATATTTATCAGATGCTGATTTTGGTGATTCGGGTGGTGGGGATGCCTAATCAATTTATAGAAGTTGCAAGATTTTTTGACCCCACGAATGCCCATATTTTACGTGGACTTTTAGAATCTGAAGATATTCAAGTAGAAATTTTTGATGAATACTTTAGCTCTTTAACACCTGTAGACAGTGTCATAGCAGGGGGGAATAAAATTACTAATATTAGATTCAGATATAGATAAAGCAGAACCCATCATGCAAGGGTATTATGATAATTTGAAAATTGAAGCAGGAAATGTATGTCCAGAGTGCCATTCTTTGGATATTAAAAAGGATTATACTGCACAGTTTACAATGTTTTGCTATGCCACATTTGGAGCATTCATGGGTACAGGATTTAAAAGACATACATCTGAGTATAAGAAGTGTAACAGCTGTGGGTATAGGTGGTAGTTGTATAATATGGTGTGCATTAAATGAAAAAACATAAAATAGCTATAGCTGGAGCCAGTGGCTTTGTGGGCGGAGCGTTACAAAAGTCATTGAATGATGTGGTAATCTTGCATAGGAATGATAGTGTAGATATGTTGATAACGAAGCTTCAAGATGTGGATGTGGTGATTAATTTAGCAGGTGCACCCATTGTAAAGCGTTGGAGTGAAAACTATAAAAAAGTACTGCATACTAGCAGAATAGAAACGACTCAGAAGCTTGTCCTTGCAATAAACAAGAGTAACGTCTCATACTTCATCTCCACTTCTGCCATAGGGATATATCCTAGTCATACAAAATGTGATGAGATGTGCAATGCACATACGGATGATTTTTTAGCGAAGCTGTGCGAGGACTGGGAAGAGGCGGCATGTATGTGCACGAAACCTACAGCGATACTTCGCTTAGGTGTAGTATTGGGTAAAGAAGGTGGTGCTTTGTCTAAAATGCTCTTGCCTTTTAAGCTGGGGCTTGGTGGAAACATAGGTGATGGGAAGATGATGACAAGCTGGATTACCATAGATGACTTGGTGGGTATATACTATTTTCTTATAGACAAAAGGATAGTAGGTATTTTTAATGCAGTATCCCCACACCCTGTAAGTAATGCCACTTTTACTAAAGCACTGGGACAAGCATTGCATCGTCCAACACTATTGCCTTTACCAAAATCAATTTTAAAACTTATGTATGGTGAGGCATCTTGTGTACTGACTGACTCTAAAGAAGTGTATCCTCAAAAATTATTGCATGAAAAATTTGATTTCAGGTATCCCACTATAGAAAATGCTTTAAAACATACGCTTTATTAATTTGGAATTAATGGAAATCATAGAGCAATCCCTGAATAAAAATATGTCAATTTGAAATATTTTTATAGTTTTCTAAAAAGTACTGTTATACTTTGAACATTAAAACATAAAGGCTAAAAGATGATAGTAGGCATAGAAGGAACAGTAGAAAGAAAAGACCCCACATTTGTGCATCTTAATGTACATGGACTCATCTATGAAGTGCATGTGTCTATAAATACTTCTAACAGTATACAAGAGAGTAAAGTAAAACTCTTTGTCACACAAGTCATACGTGAAGACGCCAATCTGCTTTTTGGTTTTATGGATACGAATGAAAAGAAGATGTTTGACACCGTACTTAAGATAAATGGAGTAGGTCCTAAAGTAGGGCTTGCTATCTGTTCTACTTTTACGCCTAGCACCTTTGCAAAAGTGGTGGCTTCAAAAGATGTGAGTATGCTCAAACGTGTACCTGGCATAGGACCAAAGGCAGCGAGCCGAATACTTGTAGAACTGGCAGACTTCATCGTCGATGGGCATGAAGAGAGTGAATACTCTGGAGCATTGGATGAAGCAGTGATGGCACTGGAGAGTTTAGGGTTTAAAAAAGATGCTATACGCAAGGCACTTAACGGATGTAGTGGAGATACAAGTACACTGGTAAAAGAGGGGTTAAAAAAGCTACAAAGATTGTAGCTTTTATGTAATCAAATATGTTTTAGTTTTAAAAGGAAGTGAATCAGGGGAGATTCTTTTGACTAAAACATCCAAAGTATAACAGAGTTGCATTACTTGAGTGCTAGTCTTGTGTTAGCAGAATATTACCAAAACT
>CAZQOC010000243.1:0-2714 GCA_964594745.1 uncultured Sulfurovum sp. | reverse complement strand
AAGAACGCCAAAAATTCATAGATAAACAGCCCTCAGACAAAGAGATGGAAGAGAAGATAGTTGAACACCTCAGACAGATCTATGATCCGGAACTTCCAGTAAACATCTATGACTTAGGACTTGTTTACAACATAGAGTGCTGGACCAATGAAGTCTCTATGCTTAAGATGTGTAAGATCACTATGACCCTCACCTCTGCTACCTGTTCTTTCTCTCAGGTGATTATAGACTTGGTTAAAAGTATCGTAAGCCGTCAACCAGGGCTTGAAAATATAGATGTGGACATAGTCTTTGACCCACCATGGGGACAAGACAAGATGACAGATGATGCCAAGTTGGCGATGGGATTACTTTAATCCCATCGCTCTTATGCTATAATTCCACCACTAAAATGCAAGGCACAGAAAGTGGAAAATACAACACCTAAAACACAAAAATTCATCCTCAAACTCTTTCCTGAGATCATGGTTAAAGGCTCTTCTGCAAAGCGTCAGATGGTAGGACAGCTCTACAACAATCTTTTGAAAATGTTAGGGCGTTTTTCTGATGACATCAATGTGCGTAAGTTTTCAGACAAAATAGAAGTGGTTACGCCTATAGAGTTTGTAGTGGAAGTGCGGCAACTCCTGCTGGACACTCCGGGCATAGAGCAAGTACTTGAAGCACTACAGTTTGACAAGATGAATACACTTGATGAGATAAAAGTCAAAGTGGGTGAAGTTATGCATCATGAGATAGCAGGGAAACGCTTTGTCGTGCGTGCAAAGCGTAGTGGTTCGCATGACTTCCGTTCGACTGAATTAGAACAAACCGTAGGTGGGTATATGTTGGCTACATACCCTTCTCATGGTGTGGATTTACATCATCCAGAAGTCACTATACGTATTGAACTCATTAATAATCAACTTAATATCATTACCACCAAACATGAAGGACTTGCAGGTTTTCCTCTGGGTACGCAAGGAGACATCCTCTCACTCATGTCTGGAGGTTTTGACTCGACGGTAGCATCATACCTTACCATGAAACGTGGGATGAAAACACACTTTATCTTTTTTAACCTTGGCGGTGTAGCACATGAGATTGGGGTAAAGCAGGTGGCACTTTACCTTTGGAGTAAATTTGGATCATCCCATAAAGTGAAGTTTGTCTCTGTGCCTTTTGATGATGTACTTACAGAAATTTTTGCCTCAACACATGAAACCTATATGGGTGTGACACTCAAACGACTCATGCTCCTTGCTGCTGAAAAAGTAGCCAATGAGATGGAGATAGATGCCCTGCTCACCGGTGAGTCTGTCGCACAGGTATCTAGCCAGACTTTGCGTAACCTTGCACTCATAGACCAGGTGACTAACAAGCTCATATTGCGCCCACTGGCAACCATGAACAAGCCTGAGATTATAGACATAGCCAACACTATAGGCACACGTAGATTTGCTGAGAGTATGCCTGAATATTGTGGGGTTATCTCTAAAAACCCTATCACCCATGGGTCTTACAAGCGTATGGAACGCGAAGCCAAACGTTTTGACTATACTGTGCTAGACAAAGCGATAGAGAATGCACAACACATCAATGTCGATGAGATACTCGATGATGTCACAAACAATACAGCCATAGAAGTGGTGCATGAGCTAAATGATGAATTTGTCGTCATAGATATACGTGCGGAAGATGAATGTATAGAGACCAGTTGTGAAAGCATCAAGATACCATTTCATAGACTCAAATCTGAGTTTAAAAAGTTACCGAAAGATAAAGAGTACCTACTCTACTGTGAAAAGGGGATTATGTCTCAGTTGCATGCACAGTACTTACGTGATGCCCAAGATGCGAAGAATGTAAGGGTTTACAGACCGTAAACCCTTTAGGAAAACTCTAATAATTAGCTGTGGCTTTTCCCACAGTATTTATTTTCTACTCTTACATAGTTTTTAAGTGTGGCTTTTGCCAAATCATCATTTCTCATAGTCTCTTTATACTTTTCTGTTTTAGCCGTATAAATTTTACAGAGTCTTGCTGCTTCAGCTTTTTGTTCTTTCTCTTGTTTTATTTGAGCATCGTTAAAAAATCCACTCATTGCAAATGTACTTACTAGTGCTAAAATTATTAATTTTTTCATAATATACCCTTATTTATTATTTCAAGTTATTTACTTGATAATACGAAATTATAGTATTAATAACTTAAAATAATATTAATCAAAAATGTACTAATACATAAAAATTATTTATGATAATCTACTCCGATGCATTTTGCTCTTTCTGAACATCCTCACAATATTTTGTTTGCAGTCTTACATAATTGTTTAGTGTTGCCTGTGCCAACTCATCATCACGCATAGTCTTTTTATAGTTCTCTATTTTTTCTGTGTAGACTGTACACATACGTGCTTGCTCTGCTTTTTGTGCTTTTTCTGCAGCTTCTTTATCACTGTTGTTCCATCCATCCATCATCCCCTCTGCAAATATTAAACTACTCAATAAAGCCAACCATACTACTTTCTTCATATCTCTTCCTTCTTTATCTTTTAAATTAATTATCAAATGTATCAGTTTTAATTATATTCTTTTGTTCTCTTTTCTCTATTGATATATATCAAAAAAAGAGAAGTTTTATAAGAAAATAGAGTAAATATTATAAGAAAAACTAAATAACCCTATCTTTATCTGTTTTATTTGGCTATAATGCCGAACTTTTCTGCAAGAGAG
>CAZQOC010000242.1:0-2719 GCA_964594745.1 uncultured Sulfurovum sp. | reverse complement strand
GTAAAGCCATAGATACCAAGATGACCTTTATAGCTATCAAAATGATGATCTCTAGGGTAGGGTACTTTTGCACGGGAAAAATAAAGAGCCATACCCTTTTTATCTGTGACTACTTTGACTATATTGGGGTCATCTGCTTCAGGGTTAGAAATACTTTTATAGCATGAGTTCATTATGATATTGGGGTTATTTTTATTGGCTTGTGTGAGTTTAAAGATAGCTTCTATCACTTCGGTCTCAATAAAAGGTTCATCTCCTTGTACATTGATAATCACTTCATCTTCTTTGAGTCCCAGTTTTTGAGCCGCTTCAAAGATGCGGTCTGTACCACTTTGATGTGCATCAGAGGTGAGTACAGCTTCTATACCATGCTCTTTTGCTATATCTATGACCTCTTGTGAATCTGTAGCAATGACAACACTGTCTATACCTTCAACAGCTTTTGCTGTACGAATAACCATTGGCATGCCACCGATGTCAGCGAGTACTTTATTGGGGAAGCGACTTGAGCCTATGCGTGCAGGAATGATAATCATGATATAGCCTTTATTTTGATGAGATGTATTCTTAAACTAATTTTACACTTTCTATGCTAATATACAACACTTAAAGTAAAGGATAGTCGATGAAACAGGCATTGTTTTTATTAAATATGGGTGGTCCTAACAATTTAGAGGAAGTAGAACTCTTTTTGTATAACATGTTCTCAGATAAAAACATTTTACCCACAAATCCTGCTACAAGAGCACTGGTACGTGCTATTATTATCAATAAGCGCTTAGAAGAAGCAAAAGAGAGTTATGCGGAATTAGGTGGTAAATCACCACTTTCAGACTTAACTGATAAATTGATAGAAAAACTGAAAAAGTCTTTGGATATGCCTATCTATCCTGCGATGCGTTATGTACCTCCTTTTGCTGATATAGCCCTAGAACAATGTCAAAAAGATGGGGTAGAGGAGTTACTGCTTTTTCCTTTATATCCACAATACTCTACAACAACGACACTCTCTTCATATGAAGATATTGTTTCTCGCTGTGAAATGATGGACTATCATCCTAAAATCACCATGCTTACTTGTCAATATTATGATGATATTGACTATATTCAGGCATCTGTAGCACAGATAGAAGCATCTATAGCAGACAAGGATATCTCAGAACATGATTTACTTCTCTCAGCGCATGGTCTTCCTGTAAGCATTATTAAAGCAGGTGACCCATATCAGCGTCAAGTAGAGGCAAATGTAAGTGCTATTCGTACCTTATTGGAACTCAAAGATATTCATTTTAAAAATGTGAAGTTAGTCTATCAGTCTAAAGTAGGAGATGCCACCTGGTTAGAACCCAATCTGGTAGATGTACTGCGTAATCCTACAAATAGAAAAGTGTTCATTTACCCCTTAGCGTTTACCATAGATAATTCTGAAACACTCTTTGAGCTTGATATCGAACATCGTGAGATAGCAGAAAAAATAAAATATGATGATTATATCGTAGCAGAGTGCATGAATGACAGTGATGCGTTTGTGAATTTGATAGTTAAATATGTGCAGCAACACAATATAGAGAAATCTCCAAATTTCCCATGTTCAAGTTGTGATGTCTGTCTTTGTTGTGGTGCAGGGAATAAAGAGTATGCATAGTGTAAAATTTTTGGAACTTATTGTTGAGAAAGTCAAAGCTGTATAAGTATCGCTCTACATTTAGAGTCTTATTCTGGTTGGCATTGGTTGTGAGCTATACTGCTGCTATGTTACCCCAAGAGATGGCGCCCACTATTGGCACACTCAGTGATAAAGCACACCACTTGTTGGCTTTTGTGGTGTTGGGCTTACTTTTACGCTTGTCTTACCCAATCAATTATTGGTATGGACTTTTATGGCTTATGCTTTTTGGAGTCTTTATAGAAATATCTCAGTATTATACGCCTGAGCGTTGTGCAGAGTATAAAGATGTAGTGGCCGATACCATAGGTACTTTTATAGGCTTCAAGCTTTACAAGTACTTACGTAAAGTCATTTAATGTTAAGTATAGAGACTTCTTTTGCTACAATAACAGAAGTAAACCGCTCCAAATTCATTACCCATCTTGTCCCTATGTCTGAGTATGAAGGTTTACAAGAAAAGCTTAAAAAAGAGCATCCTAAAGCCAATCATGTTGTATATGCCTTACGCTACCTCAATGCATTTGATCAAATAGTAGAAAACAGTTCAGATGATGGAGAACCCAAAGGCTGTGCAGGTGTGCCTGCACTGAATGTTTTAAGGGGTGAGGAACTCATTAATTGTGCAGTGATTATAGTGCGTTATTTTGGTGGCATTAAGCTAGGTACAGGTGGCATGGCACGTGCATATGCGTTGGCTGTAAAAAATGTACTCAAAGATGCAGATCTTATACCTTATACAAAAGAGAGTAGTTATGCATTTACGACAAGCTATAGTGAAGTAGATAAAACACTTTATAGACTTAAACAGATGGGTATAGTACAGTATGAACGAGATTTTGGGGTAGATAGTGTGGAGTGGGTGATTGTGGGGAGTGAAGAGAAAATTGAGAAGTTTAAGGGTATGTAGGCTTAGTAAGGTTACCTTCTCAGAAGCACTCTAAAGTACATCGAGAACGGTTGCCTTTCGTCAGCATTATAAAGTACATTTAGTACATTATAGTGCCTCTTCGTCCTCTTCATCTGTACGGATACGGATGGTTTTGGAGATGT
>CAZQOC010000241.1:0-2720 GCA_964594745.1 uncultured Sulfurovum sp. | reverse complement strand
GCTTATCGTTGCACCTTTTTCCCAATATTAACTCCTTTTAGATATAATCAACGAAAAAAGAAAACCTATGAAAATTATAGTATTATTTTTATCTCCTTTATGGATATTTGCAAGCGTACATTATGCGAAAGTGGAACCTTATGATTCTGTCATCTTAAGGTCAGCTGTGAGTGCGTTGGTCATGGATGTAGATGTGGATGCAGAGGGTAGTGTTGTGCATCAAAAACGTGTGATTCTTTTAGATGACCGCTTAGATAAGATGAACTTAAAAATATCTAAGGCTAAGCTAGAGACACTTTCTGAAACCTTGCAGCGTCAAGAATCTTCTTTTAAACGTATGAACAAACTAAAAACGGCATCGGTAAGTCAAAAAGATACTGCGTATTATAGTTTTGCGTCTACCAAAACCCAGTATTTGGATATGCAATATAGAATTGCCCAGCTAGAAGACAGCATTCAGAAGAAATCTTTGGTTTTAAATGATAAATATCTTTATAAACTAATGGTTAGAAAAGGTGATTTTGTGGCACCAGGGTCTGCACTTGCTCAGGTGATGCAGACAAATAGAGCAAAGTTAGTACTTTTTTTAGAACCTGAAGAGTTAAAAAATCTAGAGAGTAAACATGTTTATATTGATGGTAAAGAGACAAGCTATCGTGTCAACAAAGTGTGGAAGGTTGCAGATGAGAAGTTTATCTCTTCGTATAGAGTAGAAATTTATATTGATGCCCCTAAAGAGAGCTTTTCTACACTGCTTAAAGTGGAGATAAAATAATGTCAAAAACAACAGCATGTGCATTGGACTGTTATGATACTTGTAAGATACTTGTAGAAGAAGATGTCACTAAGATAAAAGGTGATGTAGAGCATCCTACAGGAAATGGAGCACTTTGTACACTGCTTAATAAAAGCATCCATCAAGAAGCACGCATAGAAAAACCACGTGTCAACGGTGTAGAAGTGAGTATACAAGAGGCACTGGAAGCAACGGCAAATGCTTTGAAAGAGAGAGACACATTACTCTGGAGAGGGTCAGGTAACAGAGGGGTCATGCAGGAAATCACCAATCTTCTTATGGAAAAGATAGGTGGGAAACTGACACATGGAAGCCTTTGTGATGGTGCCGGTGATGCAGGTATTTTAGAGGGTAGAGGGGTTAATAAAACTTTACCACTTGAACAGATAGCCAAAGCAGATACGGTAGTCATTTGGGGGCGTAATGTCACCGTGACCAATGCACATATGATGCCATTTTTAGAAGGTAAAAATATGGTTGTCATTGATCCTGTGAAAACAGCCATTGCTAAAAAAGCAGATATCCATATGCAGATACAGCCACGTACAGACTATTATCTTGCCATAATGTTGGCACGTTTTATCTACATGGAAGACTCGCAGGATACCGAGTGGTTAGAGGAGTTTGCTTCAGAGTATGAAGATTTTTATGACTTTACGCAAGAGCATCGTATCAAACCTATTTTACAGTATATTGGTACGGATTTGGGTGAGATAGGGCATGTGTTGAACCTTTTACGTGAGCAAAAGGTGGTTTTTTTGGTAGGGGCAGGGGTACAAAAGTACTCTACAGGAGCGTCTACTTTACATGCCATAGACTCTTTGGCTGCTTTACTTGGATTGTTTGGACAGGAAGGTTCAGGGGTACATTATCTGGGTAATTCTCAGCTTGGATTTGAGAGTCCATTTAAAGTGGCATGTAAGACGGTTTCTAAAGTAGTGACAGACTTCTCTGATTTTTCTACGGTATTAATACAAGGTGGTAACCCTGCAGAGTCCATGCCAGATAGTACAAGGGTATGTTCAGAATTGGATAAAGTAGAAAATCTCATCTATTTTGGTCTTTATGAGAATGAAACCTCTAAAAGAGCCAAAATAGTTATTCCTGCAAAAAACTTTTTTGAAAAAGAGGACGTGATACTGGGGTATGGTCATCAATATGTGCATAAACTTGACATCATTAGCCAGAGTGACATAGGTATCAGTGAATATGCATTTACGAAAGCCATGTTTGATCTGCTTGGGTTTGAAGGACTCAAAGAGGAAGCAGCATATATTGATACATGGTTAGAACAGTGCGATGAGGGTGAAAACGGCTACGTCTCTCCTGCCTACGAAGCAGTACCTTATGCTGAGGGCTTTGGTGAAGATGGTGATGATGAGTTTGAATTTATAGATGATTATGATGATGATTTTATCAACACAAAAAGCTTAACCAAGGTAAGAACCAGTAAAAAAAACCAGTTAACAGATGATGACATATGGCTAATCACTCCCAAAACAAACAAAGCACTCAACACACAGTTTAAAAGAGACAACAAGGTGTACCTAAACCCTACGTTAGGCTATGAAGAAGGAATCCAAGTAAAATTGGTTTCAGAGTATGGTGAAGTAGTACTCGATGTTGTGTGCAGTGAAGATGTACGACACAACTGCCTAGTTGTACCAAGCAACACTCTAGGTGTCAATAACCTTACCCCTTCACTTGTCAGCAACGAAGGAGAAAATGCCTGTTATCAGGAAGTGAAAGTGAGCATTGAAACAATCTAAAGTATATCTCAAATATTTTAGCAGTATTTTTATTGGATGCTAGCTGGCGTTTGGCTATAACAGTTTTTCTATCTCTTTTTCTATCTCTTTTGGTTTGGTAGATGAACCATAGCGTTCTACCACTTTCCCGTTTTTATCTACAAGAAACTTCGTAA
>CAZQOC010000240.1:1250-2743 GCA_964594745.1 uncultured Sulfurovum sp. | reverse complement strand
CAGCGACAACCCTGGATGCTTTTTCCTACCTTTTCAATCCCCAGGTTCAGCGTTTTTGCACAAACCTACTGCTTCGTTACCATGATGAGACAAAGCTCTTGCGTTATCTCTATTTTTTAGAAGAGTTATGTTCCACACGTGACAATGCGACTTTGACTCTGCACAGTGAACTTAAAACGCTTACTTCCGAAGAGGAGAACCTGGTACTGCATATGCTTCTTTCCCAGCCATTCATCCAGCTGATCCAGATACTTACAAGAGAACTCTATGAACAAGGGTATGAACAATATAAACCATTAAGAAAAGAGGTCAGAAAAGCAGTGCAGAAGCATCTGAATACTTTTGAATCACTTCTTCAAAGTACCAAGGAAGGGTATGATGATGAAGTACTCGAAGCACTCTATACCTCTATGGATTCTTTGCAGACACTACTGGAAGACTTTTTCCATGTCATAGGAGAAAAAAAGACCCAAATGATCGTAGACGAGATCAATATCCTTTTAAAACCTCTACGAGACTATCGCAACTGTAAAGAGCGTGCGCAGATCTTAGCGCAGCTTAAAGAACAGGCAGAGTATGCGACAGTGAATGTAGATACGCTTTTATGTGAAAATATTCAAGAGATCGAAGATAAGATAGATAGAGCTTTAAAGCTTTTGCGCAGCTCAAAGTTCTATCTCTAGTTTATAAGTGTGGCAAATTCTCTTTGTAGATTGTAAGTATCTCTATATGATCCAAATGTATCCGGTAGAGTATAGTAAATCGTCTATAGACGAGTTTCCTGATATTGACACCTATTTCAGGTGCACTTCTGCCTATTAGTGGATGTTGAGTCAGTGTCTGCTCTATATAGGCTTGCATCTGGTCTAAATAGAGATCAGCTTTTTGTACATCTTGTGTAACTTCAAAAATATATTGTGCTTGGATAAGCAGGTTATCTACAGCTTTTTGTGAAAACCTGATTTCAGTCACGGTAAGATGCCTTAGCCAACTTAAAGGCTTCGTCGATAGACATATATTCTCCATGTTCTATTTGTTCAATTGCTTCTTGAACATCACGTTTGACTTGAGCGTGTGTACGGTTATATTCATCCATAGAGATAATGACTACAGATTTATGATTTTTAGTTGTGATGATGACTTCTTCATTGTTGTCACATACATCATCGATGATGGATTTTAGGTTGTTTCTGGCATGTGAATAGTTTACAGCTTGCATTGAAAAATCCTTTTGTACAAAATATTGTCAATTTTATCGAAATAGAATTCATGTGTCAAATAACTTTTGTATCAAATATTTAGATTTTTCATGTTATGATGTCTCTAAGGAAAAAGAATGGAATACACATCTTTACTTCAATAGCTGTATTTTACGCAACATTTTATGTTACATTTTACAGTGCTGATATATTTTCATCTTTGTTTGGAATAAAAGACAGAGGACATGATGTTCAGGAAACCGTAGGTAACCCGGTAGATAGCGGTTCGAGTAG
>CAZQOC010000240.1:0-1150 GCA_964594745.1 uncultured Sulfurovum sp. | reverse complement strand
TTTAATGAAGCGGAAAAAATTAGACTATTTAGTGTTACAGATATAGGTCAGAAATATAAACCTTTGGAAATGATAGAAGTACTTGAACATTCCAAAGAAAATGCAAGACATGCACTGCAGTTCAAGGCTAAAGAGCTTGGAGCTGATGCAGTTGTAAATGTAGTTGCTTCCATAACCAGTGATACGAAGGGTAAGATCAATGCTGATACCTTATTTACTCACGGAGGCGGCGGTTCTATTGAAACATCAAATATGTACTACTATACGGGTACGGCAGTAAAGTTTGTTTAGGTTTTAGGAAAGATAAAGATAATAAATTGGCTAAAGAGCATTGGAGTTTCTTTTAAGAGTGATCAAATCTCAATAAGCCGATATTAAAATACGATATTTATATACAAAAGGATCGATTTTGAAAAAAACAGTCATGATATTGCTTCTAAGTTCATTAGCATTTGCTGTAAATAGCAGCTATGATCAATGTCTCAATAAAGCACAAGGGACCAACGCATCTATGCAAGCATGTAATGAAAGTGAGTTAAAACATTTAGATAAGCTATTAAACAAGTACTACAAGCGTGCTATGAGAAATTTTGAAGGTGAAAAAAAAGAAAAAGAAAAACTCAAACTGGCACAAAGAGCTTGGCTGAAATTTCGTGAACTTGATTGTAAGTCACAAAGTTATCCTATGCGTGATGGCACCGGAGAATATACCATGTATCAAAGCTGTATGATGGATCATTTGAACGATAGAATAAAAACATTAAAAGAGTTTTATTAATGAAGGAGAAAAAACTTGAATTTGAAGAAGGTTGGGATAAGTTAGAGGAGCCTTTCTCTGAAAAAGAAGATTTTGGAAATGTCAAAAGATGTGGCACATCGATCATAAGAGAATTGTATTCTAATATGACAGAAGAAGAGAGACGAAAGTTTGATGCTCATTTAGACGATATAAAAGGGATAGATGGGGGGATAAATATGACAAAAGTTCAAGATTTGATAGATTTTGGTATCCCAAGAGCTTGTTACTGTAGAACTCCTTTAGATCATGTAGCGGAAGATGAAAGACTTATTGTTACAGGTTTGATGAATGGTTACAATGAACGTATAGTTCGCAAATATATTGATTATTTTGGAAAAGATAAAATGATTG
>CAZQOC010000239.1:0-2784 GCA_964594745.1 uncultured Sulfurovum sp. | reverse complement strand
TACGACACCATCATCATCGGAGCAGGAATAGCTGGTGCAGCTATAGCTCATACTCTCACACAACAAAATCAAAATGTATTGGTACTAGATAAAAATGGCATCGCCTCTGGTGGGTCTGGGGCAGCTGGGGCTTTTGTGAGTCCTAAGATAGGGAAGGGCTCTTTGCTTCAAAAACTTACTAATGAAGCCTTTGTTTATGCGAAAGAATTTTACCTCTCTACATGTCCCGAGTATTTTCACCAAACTGGGGTGGTACGCATACCTAAAGATGAGGTGGATGCTGAGAAGTTTGGTGAGTATGAAAAGTTTAACGACACAGTGTATGAAAACTATACTAAAGAAAAACTTCATTCATTGGGTATTAAATCTGAATTTGATTCGTTTTATTTTCCTGATGCTGGGGATTGTGATGCGCCACAGGTGTGTGAGTTTTTATTGAAAAATATTGAATTTAAATTTGAAGAAGTACTTGAGTTAAAAAGAGTATCTGGACAATGGCAACTGCTCACTGCTCACTGCTCACTGCTCACTCAAAACATAGTCCTAGCAACAGGCTACGAGTCAAATCTTATCGACTTACGCTACATGGGCATACGAGGCACATGGGGAACGCGTGGTGACTTTAAAACAAGCCTTGACTTGAATGTGAGTATGCATCAGTCTATGTCTGTGGGAGCCAATAAGGATGGCATCATGAAACTAGGTGCAACACATGAAAAAACTGTGAAAGCACCTGTTTCGTGTAGTGATGCACAGGCTTTGAGTCTGCAAGAAAAAGCATCCAGTATGATAGACACGTCCGACTTGAAATTAGAAAAAACCTACTGTGGGATGCGTGCAGGGTCTAAGGACTATTTTCCTTTGGTGGGAAAAGTGATAGATGTGCCTTACATGTTAGAAACCTACCCCGCCATTGTAAGAGGTGCCAAGCCAGAGTTAAAGCATGTAGAAAACCTGTATATTCTCAATGGACTTGGTGGGCGTGGTTTTGTTTTTGCTCCGTTGATGGCAAAGCTATTGGCAGAGTATATCTTGGAAGATAAAGAGATAGACAAAAGAGTCAATCCTGATAGATTGTTTTTGAAATGGTGTAGGAAACTGCATACTATGGAAAATTAATTCGTAGGTGTATCCCAAGTCTCCCATAAAGGTTGTTCTGAGATATGTGGAAAGCCATCAAGTATCTCTTCGGGTTTAAATTTGGATTTGTAGGCGAAGGCTTTACATCCGTCTACCCAGTATCCTAAGTATATCCATGGAAGTTCAAGTATACCTGCAAGTTTGATTTGATACAGTAACGAATACGTTCCAAGTGATAATCGTGCATAGTCAGGATCATAGTAGAAGTAAATAGAGCTTATGCCATCATCCAGTACATCGATGAGGTCAACGCCTACGAGTTTTTCATCTACAATATATAGTACTTCTTTTCCAAAATTATGTGCACCATCTACAAAATTTTCATAGTATTCGCGTTGGCTAATGTTTCTATGGGACCAACCATCTGTTTTGCTTTTGTGAGCATGATATTTGTTATATAGGTTGATATGTGCTTGGGTAAGCGTAGGTTCTTGCACGATAATCTTTGTCTGGGCATTACGTTTGATGGCTTTGCGTTGTGACTTGGAGTAGTGATAGTCTCTCGCATCGATGCGGATACTTTTACACTCGTTACATCCGTTACATATAGGATGAAAGAAGTACTTTCCAAAACGTCTCCATCCTCTAGTGATGACAGCCGTTGCAAATTCTTTAGAAGCATTGGCAACATATTTGTAGTTCATACGCACTTTGTTGTTAGGTATATAGGCACAGTCGTAGTCGAGCATGGAAAAGTCTGTTGATGGAGGATTGAGTAGGTCTCTGTCTAGTTCTTCATTCATAATCGCGATTATACCCAATTTGTTGTAAAATAATCAAAATTTATGAAGGCTTTGTGTGTTTCTCTATCAACCAACTTCTGGGTACTGCTATAATAGTGACTCTATTTTCCTTTATGATTTCATTGCTTCTTTTAATCCTAGAGGTACGTTGTTGGATGTAGGGTGTGGTGTAGGTATCATTTCATTGTTGTTATCTCGTGACTTCAATATAGAGACGAGTATTATTGATAAACAAGCTAAAATGCTCGACTATGCCATACATAACTACGCACTCAATGGACTAGAAGTAAAGCATTATTTAGGTGATTTTACAGAGCTTGAAACAGATGATAGGTATGATTATATCATCTCAAATCCTCCCTTTTATGATGAGAAGGTGCAACAAAGTGAAGATACACATCTAAATATCGCTAGATATGCACACCATTTACCTATAGAAGGGTTTATGCGTAGAGTGAAAACTTTTTTGAAACCCAAAGGATGGTTTATTTTCTGTTATGATGCAAAGCAGATAGATTTACTGTTGCATCACTTAAAGCGCAATGGGATTAACCCAGAGAAAATACAGTTTGTACACTCAAAAATAGACAGAGAATCCAAACTGGTGATGATAGCTGCACGTAACAACTCTAAGTCTATGACGCAGATACTCCCGCCGTTTGTGGTATTTGATGATAACAATGTCTATAGAAGTAATGCACAAGCAGCGTTTGATAACGCAAAAACCAATAGTATAAAAGGCGATTTTTAATGGAACTAATGACACATGAACAATACAACTACAAATTTGACCCTTCAGTCTGTGAGACCTGCGGGGGGCACTGCTGTACAGGTGAGAGTGGTTATATCTGGGCGAAGTATGATGAAATAGTGAAGATGGCGGAGTTTGTTAACCTTTCGG
>CAZQOC010000238.1:0-2797 GCA_964594745.1 uncultured Sulfurovum sp. | reverse complement strand
GGGTAATGAAAACATCGCTAAATTTTCAGATGAGATACTCGAAGAAGACAAGATACGTAACAAACAAAGAGAGTTTTCAAATACCCTTTTTACAGGTACCGTAGAAAACCTTGAGATGTTAGACAAAGAGATACAAAAGCACCTCACTGAATGGGACTATGATGACATCGGTAAAGTAGAAAAAGCCATTATGAGACTGGGTGCCTATGAGATACTTGTAGCCAAGACAGATAAAGCGATTATTATTAATGAAGCGGTGGAGCTTGCGAAGAAGCTTGCAGATGACAAATCACCTAAGTTCATAAATGGTGTTTTAGATGCACTAGAGGTAAAGGCGTAGGGTGGGTTTACCCACCTTCCTAAATATAAATGTACATGTGGTGGATACATCCACCCTACGGAGATGATTATGACAGCACCAAAAACAAAACGTATGACCATAGACGAGGCAGTGGAGCTTATAGAAAAAGCTGACCTCAAAACTTTAGGGAAAATGGCATTGGCTCGCAAGAAAGAGATGCATCCTAAAGGGGTAACTACCTTTGTTGTGGACAGAAATATTAACTATACCAACATCTGCTGGGTAGACTGTAAATTCTGTGCTTTTTATACCCATGAGAAAAAAGAAGATGCATACATTTTAAGCTTTGATGAGATAGACCAAAAGATAGATGAACTTCTAGCCATCGGTGGTACACAGATACTTTTCCAAGGAGGTGTGCATCCCAAACTTCAGATAGAATGGTATGAAGACTTAGTCGAACATATTTCCAAGAAGTATCCGCAAGTGACGATACATGGTTTTTCATCTATAGAGATAGATTATATTGCCAATCGTTCCAAAATCTCTATTTCTGAAGTGTTACGCAGACTTAAAGCCAAAGGGCTCTCATCTATCCCTGGTGCGGGGGCAGAGATACTCTCTGACAGAGTACGTGACATCATTGCTCCAAAAAAGCATGACAAGGATCAGTGGCTTGAAGTACACAGACAGGCACATAAACTTAGCATTAAGTCTACAGCTACGATGATGTATGGTACCGTAGAAACAGTACGTGAGATAGTCGAGCATTGGGACTATGTACGTCAACTTCAAGATGAAACAGGTGGATTTAGAGCCTTTATTATGTGGTCGTACCAAAGTGACCATACACAGCTCAAACGCGAGTTACCTACCATTACAAAAACGACACCCAACCAGTACTTACGTTACTTGGCAGTAGCACGTTTGTTTTTAGACAATGTACCTAACATTCAGAGTTCGTGGGTGACACAAGGCTCATACATCGGGCAGATGGCACTGCTTTTTGGTGCGAATGATTTAGGCTCTACCATGATGGAAGAGAATGTAGTCTCCGCAGCAGGGGCAAAAAATGAAATGAATCAAGAAGAGATGATTAAGCTTATTCGTGATGTGGGTGAGAAGCCTGCTAAGCGTAATACGGCGTATGAGATTTTAGAACGATATTAATCTGTTTGATATATTTCTGTATCATTAGAGTCATGTAAGACGCACTATCGTGTGATTTAATGAGAGGACTACAATGAAAAAACTATTTATTTTACTACTTACACTACAAGGATTACTAATGGCAGCAAGCCTGAATGAGATAACATTAAAAGATACAAAAGTACCTGTGATTTTTGAGCATGAGAAGTATATTCCTATAGTCTCTTTACAATTGGTTTTTAAAAATGCAGGTCACTTATCTAACACCATCGATGGACTTGCAGATATATCTGCAAAGCTACTCAATGAAGGTACAGCAAAAGAGGGGAGCATCGGCTTTGCTACCAAACTTGATGCCCATGCAGTGGACATCTCGGCGCATGTAGGACGTGAGAGTTTTGTGATAGAAGTTTCCGCTTTAAAGTCAGAGTTTGCTTACGCTGTAGAGAGACTCGTTGAGTTACTCAAAGACCCTAACTATACAGAAGAAGCTTTCAAGCAGATAAAATACCAAAAAATCGGATGGCTCAAACAAAAAGAGAGTGATTTTGACTACATCGCAGCTTCAAAGCTACGTGCGACACTTTTTAAAGGATCTGCTTTAGCAAAACCATATGATGGTACGGTGGATAGTATCCAAAATATAAAACTAGATGATATTAAGCACTTTATTAGCACACATTTAGGGTACAACAATGCTATTGGTGTGGTAGGTGGTGATTTGAGTTTGAAAGAGGCAGAAGAGTATTTGACACAGATACTAAGTCTATTGCCTAAAGTTCCAGCAGGTGATGTGGAAAAAGTAACAGCATCAGACAAAAAAGAGACTGTCATTACAAATGAAGATACGCAACAAGCTTACATCTTTTTTGGGGCACCTTTCAACTTTGCTTACAATGCTAAAGAACAATACAAAGCAAAGATAGCAGAGTATCTTTTAGGGGGTGCAGGTTTTGGTAGCCGCATGATGGAAGAGATACGTGTTAAGCGTGGACTTACTTATGGTGTCTACGCAAGTTTGCGCCGTACGAAGTCTGTCTCATACATGAGTGGCTACTTGCAAACCAAACTCTCTACACAAGATGAAGCTAAAAGCCTTATTCAGTCTGTGGTAGATACCTTTGTAAAAGAGGGGATCACACAAAAAGAGCTCGATGATACAAAGAAGTTTTTACTAGGCTCAGAACCACTACGCACAGAGACACTCTCACAAAGACTTGGTCGTGCTTACAATGACTACTATTATGACCGCCCACTTGACTTTTCAAAGCAACAGCTAGAAAAGATAGAGTCAGTGACACTTGAAGAGATGAATAGCTTTATCAAGGCACATAAAGAGCTCAGTGA
>CAZQOC010000237.1:0-2803 GCA_964594745.1 uncultured Sulfurovum sp. | reverse complement strand
CCAATCCAACTGCATCGCTTCCGGATGCTGTTTTAGATAATCCGTCACACGCACTTGTAGTGAAGAATCTTGTATCACGGAAGGAAGATGGTGGTAATAATCAGGACGCGGGTCCGACGCTTGTTGCCAATTTAAACGAGTCCGTCCGGAACGTCCAAATTGATAACCGAATGTGGTGGTCAATTTAGTATTTGGACCCATCCCCCAGTCATGCCTAAATGTTACGATAGGTTGATGATTATTATCTACTTCGGCATTGCGTATTTTACCCTGTTGGTAGCCCCACTTGGGATTATAAAAATTATTACCGGCAATCTCTCTGACTTCTTCAACAGTCACCCCACTTCTTCCCCTTTTCCCGGGAGAGCCCAAAACAGTAATATTGAAAAGATGTTTTTTATTCACTTTTTTGTCAACCGACAAGAAATAGGACGTATTTTCATAATAAGTCCCCTTGACATAGCCTTGCTTGCCCCAGCGACGCGAAGCGGAGATGGTAAAAGCCAATCCATTGGGCTGTAAGCCGGTGGACATGACCCCCATAATTCTCTGTTGGTAAGAGCGATTGGAGACCGCATAGGAAATTCTATGTACAACACCCTACGATTTGTGGTATTATATGCTCTATCTAACCCTATGTAAAGATACAAAATATTTATATTTTATAAGGACAGTTTGTGTACATACTCGATGAAAAAGAGAAAAGACCGCTACATATACAACTCTATGAAGCGATAAAAGAAGACATCATCTCTAACTACAGCATAGGAGAAAAACTCCCATCCATACGTAAAGTTGCCACACTCTATAACCTTAGCAAAACCACAGTAGAGTCGGCTTACTCACAACTCTATGCCGAAGGATACATAGAGAGTCGTCCCAAATCAGGATATTATGTGTGTGAATTCTATTTTGATAGCTACAAAAATGAAAATCTACTTCCACATAGTAAAACAAATGTACCTAACAAATCTTACCTCTATGACTTCTTCCCTGCACAGCTTCATAAAGAAGACTTTCCACTCAAATTATGGAAACGTATTTCGGCTAAAGTACTCAACCATAGTGTTGACTTTGGCGCTTACCCTGATGGGCAAGGTGAGTACATACTTAGAGATGCCATAGCCAAATACCTGCAAAATTCTCGTGGGGTACAGTGTGATGCACAGCACATCATCATCACCCATGGATTTGGTGACTCCATGGAACTTTTGGCAAAACTCATTCAAAAACGCTATAGACATTTTGCTCAGGAGATACCTGGTTATCACATAGCCCACAAAGTATTTGCTGCGTATGGCTATGAAATTCATCCCATAGCGGTAGATGAAAATGGTCTTGACATAGAACAGCTTAAACAGAGTCAAGCCCAAGTAGTCTACATCACCCCCACACACCAATACCCCACAGGTGCCAGCATGCCCATTGCAAATCGTCTCAAACTCATACAACATATGCAATCTATAGACGGTCTCATCATCGAAGATGACTACGACAGTGAACTTAGCTACCACAACCGTCCTATCCCCTCTTTACAAGGATTAGATAGAGCAGATAATGTAGTCTATTTGGGCACTTTCGCCAAAGCACTTTCCCCTACCATACGTGTAGGCTACATGGTCTTACCTTCATGGATACACAGCCTCTACAAAGACAGCTACGATGCCCACTTTGCAAGAGTGAGCCTCTCAACCCAACTTACCTTGGCACACTTCATGACAGAAGGTCACTGGGAACGTCACATTAGTCGTATTCGTATGCTTAACAAAAAAAAGCACAATGCTATGAAAAATGCCCTTATTAAATACCTTGGGAGTAGTTGTAAAATCATTGCTGAGGGTGCAGGACTTGCTATACTCATCGTACCTACCAAAAAAGATTTTGATTGGAAAAGACTCCAAACACTGGCTGAAGATGCTCACATCAAAATTTACCTAGCCAAAGAACGCAGTGGTGGTGACTTTGAAGCTCTTCGTATGGGATTTGGCGGGTTTAGGCTTAATGAGATAGATGGAGTCGTTGAGGCATTTGCTAGAGTGTTTTTAGCTGTTTAGTCATCCTCTAATATGTACTCCACCACATTAGGCTTCTGCACCCAAAAGTAGTATGCCAAATAGACCAACACACCCACATAGTATGCTCCTATACTCATAGCCAACAGGCTCATACTCAAAATACGTTTTTCACCCCTGACTTTAGTCTGGCTAGACTCTGTAACAGTATAGCCATTTTGATGAAGCATCTGCGTGTATTGTTCCCGTTTTTCTTCATTGTTTAATGCACTATCTTGCTTAATTTTCTCTCCAAAATCATCAAATATCTTTTGATACTTTGGTTTATCTCTACGCTCTACAAAGAAGTAAAAGTACAACCCTATAGGGAAAAGAAACATCATTATGACTTGTGACATGGGTACTCCTTTATTCTAAAAACTTTATGATGTCGTGTGCCAACTCTTTGGGCTTCTCAAGTTGTGGATAATGCCTACACTTATCATAAATTTTTAATGTACTATGCTTTATGAGTTCATGCATCTTGTACGCTGAAGCAACATCTATACCTAAATCCTCTTTACCCCACACTATGAGCGTCTCTTGGCTGATACTTTTTAACGTCTCTGTCAAATCATCCCTATGCAACATATCATCATCGACGATGGCTCTAAATTTTCTTTTTTCAAAGGTATTTATAGAATTTTTCTTTTCTATCATAACATCTAAAATAAAATTAGGGATATAAGGAACCTTATAATAGACCTCAGGAAGTAATGCTTTTAAACTTTTTCGACTTGTGATATTGAGAA
>CAZQOC010000236.1:0-2830 GCA_964594745.1 uncultured Sulfurovum sp. | reverse complement strand
CAAAGGATTGAAAATCCTTGTGTCGGCGGTTCGATTCCGTCTGGCGCCACCATCTTTAATTGACTTCAAAATTTCTTCACAAACTCATTTAAGTATCAACCACATAAGATCCAGTAAACTCTAGAGGCATTTTCTCTAAGATTATTCCAACGCCAATTCATCACTAACGCAATTCCTCCTCAATTAAGCAGATAACTGTTTAGAAAAAAACATCTAACCTAATTGTATTCTCTTCTATGTTATACTATTTTTTAATTTCTACCGAAAGATTATCTATGATATTCAAACAAACGCTCTTTCTTTTTACACTTTTTTACAGTTCAATACTCTGCGCTGACTGGATAACTACACTCAATCAAAAAACAGACAATATAAACCATGCTACGCTTCTAAGCGAAGATCCTACTACAGGACTTATCATCGATCATCTTGCAGCTGATGCAGTCATTACTGCCTGGGGATTTAAAAACTGGAAATGGGGAACACGTTCTTTTCACTTTGAAACAGAAGACTGGTTCCAGTATGACTCAGATACAGGTGGTTCAGATAAAACAGGACACTTCTACATGACTTACTTACTCTCACGGATACTCAGTTCCCGTATAGAAGACAGAGGTTGGGATTTGGAAAAATCCTCACTCGCAGGTTCTCTCTCAAGTATGCTCGCCATGACTCTACTTGAAGTAGGAGATGGTACCAGTAATTACGGCTTCTCTAAAGAAGATCTTCTCTCAGATGGACTGGGTGCCTTAAGTGCGTATCTCATTCGTTCAAACCCCAAGGTAGATGATTTTCTAGATATACGTTTGGAGTATTTACCGACTACAGGCTATTTTGACAATCCAGATACAACAACAGACTATTCAGGGATGAAGCATCTTGTGGCTTTTAAACTCTCTGGATTTGAGTCACTTAAAGAGAGTCCTTTGCGTTTTGTAGAACTACAGGCAGGATTCTATGCAAGAGGATATCGAAGCTATGATGTCAATATCGCCAAAAGCCAACAAATATATGTAGGCATAGGTCTCAACCTGAGTGAGCTTGCAAACATGGGTGGCATCAATATACTGAAAAACCTTTTTGAATTTTATCAACCTGGACATACCTATACTGAAACCAAGATATGGCATAGATAGTCTTAAATCATGAGTTAAATAGAGTCTGTAAAACTATGCTATAATGGCAAGAAAATAAAAGAAAACTTATGAATAAGAAACTCCACCTAGTAAGCCTAGGCTGCACGAAAAATCTTGTCGATAGCGAAGTGATGCTTGGTCGCCTAAAAGAGTATGAAATTACTGATGACAATACCCAAGCAGACGTCATCATCGTCAATACCTGTGGGTTCATCGATGCAGCAAAAGAAGAGAGTATCAACACCGTACTCAACTTACATGATGAACGCAAAGAAAACTCTGTACTTGTCATGTCTGGATGTCTCTCTGAACGTTACAAAGAAGAACTACAGACCGACATGCCCGAAATAGACATCTTTACAGGTGTGGGTGATTATGAAAAGATAGATGAACTCATCGCTTCCAAACAAAGCACCTTCTCTCCAGAAGTCTACCTGGCTACAGAGACATCAGGCAGGGTAATCACAGGGTCAAACTACCACGCCTACATAAAGATAGCAGAAGGGTGTAACCAGTCTTGTTCTTTCTGTGCTATTCCTAGTTTCAAAGGGAAGTTACATTCACGTTCACTCTCTTCCATCGTCAAAGAGATAGAGATGTTAGTTAAAGATGGGTTTTATGACTTCTCATTCATCTCGCAAGACAGTTCTAGTTACGGACGTGACATGAAGATGTCAGATGGTCTCATAGAACTTGTTAAAGCCGTAGAAGCCATAGACGGTGTCAAGTCAGCACGTATCCTCTACCTTTACCCTAGTACCACAACCTTTCAGCTGATAGACACCATTGCTGAGTCCAGTGTATTTCAAACCTACTATGATATGCCTATTCAGCATATAGAAGACGCTGTACTTAAAATGATGAAACGTGGATTTGGAGAGAAAAAAACCATTGAACTCCTTGAGTATATGAAGTCAAAACCAAATGCCTTTTTACGTACCTCACTCATAGCAGGACACCCTGGTGAGAGCAATGAGAGCTTTGAGAAACTTTGTGACTTCATGAGAGACTTTAAATTTGACAGATTTAACACCTTTCACTACTCTAACGAAGAAACTACTTCCGCCTATAATCTAGAACAGATTCCGCAGGAGATTATCGATGAAAGAGCAAATATATTAGGTGAGATAGCCGAAGAGAATACCCAAGAGTCACTTCAAAACATGGTAGGGAAAACCGTTACACTCGTCATAGATGGAGAGAGTGATGAACACGAATACCTACTCTCAGCAAGACCCCTAAACTGGGCAGTAGACATAGACGGAGAAATCCTCATCAACGACACCTCAGACCTACCAGTAGAATACGGCAAACTCTATGAAGCAAAAATCACAGAATTGGTAGGTACACAACTACTAGCCACCCTAATAAAACCAATGCCCGTGCGATAGTACCCCAAGGGCACTTCCTTTGGGCGCACACCATCAATCACGCAAAGCGTGCCTTGTCTCTCCGAACGACCTTGAAAGCAAAGCGATTCGAGAGGAGAGACGGTTTTTTTGCTTCGTTTTTTTCTAAAAAAAATGAAGAGAACAATAGCGCACAAATTGTATTGAGAGGAAATTATGCTAAACATAAACACCAAAAACCTACAAAATAAAAAAAACCTCTTAGCATTCTCCGCAGGCATAGACTCCTCCGCTCTCTTTTTTCTACCCATAGAAAACAACATCAAATTTGACATCGCCCTCGTT
>CAZQOC010000235.1:0-2839 GCA_964594745.1 uncultured Sulfurovum sp. | reverse complement strand
ATATACTGTATGGTCGTAGCATTCTTGTCTTTGAGACCTGCATAGCCGATGTCTCGCTCCTGTAGACCTGTGGCTTTGGCTAAAACGGTGATGAGCTTCCAGGTACTCATGTCGGTTTTTTGGATTTTGAGTATGAGGTAGTTTCCTGTTCCTGTAAAAGCGTAAAGCGGTATCTCTTCAACGAAAAATCGATCTACGGTTTGTTTAAAGTCAAAAGAGAGTGGGGCATGGCTGTATGCGTACGTTTTAATGTGATTCATGAAGGAATTATAGCAGAGTTTGTATAGGCAAATGCCTATACAAAAAGAATTATTTGATTAAGAAAGAAATCTTTGCATTAATTCTATATTTAACGATTTTATCACCGTCTACTTTTGCAGACATATTGGTAATGTTAATACCTTTTATGCCTTTAATGCTTTTGCTTGCCGCTTTTACAGCACCTGCAGCCGCATCTTCCCAGGATTTTTCTGATTGTGCTAGTACTTCTATGACTTTTACTACTTTTGACATATTCTTTTCCTTTTTTGTTGAGATAATTCATTGTAACAAGTTTAACTTAAGGATTAATTTATTTTATGCTACACTTTATCTTTAAAATACGGGGAGGGAAAAAGATGAAAGCTTTAAACTTTGAAGGCAGTGGGAGTGAATATTTTAAGATTTGGATTGTCAATGTACTGTTGGTGATTATCACGGCAGGGTTGTACTATCCTTGGGCAAAAGTACGTAATCATCGTTACTTTTATGGGAATACAACACTTGAAGGAAGAAACTTTGAATACCATGCCACAGGAAAACAACTTTTTTTAGGTTTTTTGGTGGCTATGACGCTTTTTATCGTCTATGTTGTCATCCAGCAAATTTTTCCATTGGGTAATCTGTTACTCCTGTTATTATTATTTGTTGCCATACCTTGGCTTATCTGGAGATCACTTTCGTTTAGCATGAGAATGACAAGCTTCTCGAATGTTCGTTTTGGTTTTAAAGGTACACTAAAAGAGGCATATATAAACTTTTTCTTCTATCCTTTACTTTTAATATTGGCTGTGTATGGTATACCTATAGCGGCTGCTATAGGTATACCCATGATGGGCACACAAGCTAATATGCCATCATGGGTCGTAACCTTGATACCTATTATCATACTTATTTCCCTCATTTTTGCATTATACATGTATGCTCTTATAAAGAAAAGAAATGCTTCCTATGTGGTAAATGGCTTACGCTATGGGCAAGGTATATTTTCAGTAAAGCTTGAAACAAAAGTATTTCTTAAAATTTTATTGAAAACGATACTCTTAAGTTTCTTGATGTTGGGTATTGTTTTTCTACTTGTTGGTGCGGTGGTTTATGGTACTGTAGGTCTTGAGGGTATGATGGAAATAAAGAACAGTATGGATGACCCAGAAGCTGTAAAGCAAAATATGGGTGCTGTGATGCCTGTCATTATGGTGGTATACTTGGGGGTAATACTTGCAAGTATGTTTGTTATGGCATACGCGAAGACACGAGAGCGTACATATATTTATGAAAATATGATGTTAGATGAAAAGATTGCGTTTGCTTCAACACTTAGGGCAAAACCCCTAGCATGGGTAATGATAACAAACTTTCTTATGGTGATATTGACGCTCGGATTAGCATTTCCTTGGGCAAAAGTAAGAATGGCTAGGGTGATGGTCGAAAATACTTTGGTAGACACAGAAGCAGGGTTTTACGACTATGTCACACAAAAGCAAAAAGAGGAATCATCTCTTGGCGAGCAGATAGGAGATGCCTTTGATGTAGATGTGGGGTTAGGATTTTAGATGATAGAGGGAAAGTGGTATGCTGAGGGGTCTGCTGCTTCGTATGTCGCTAGACTCGTTATCATTCATGACACAGAGTATAGGGTGACTGTCGCCAATGGCGATACCTATCAGGGGCAGGTACAAAAGTTAAAAATTGGCAATAGACTAGGGAATGTCGAACGTAAAATTATACTAGAAGATGGTTCGCTGTTTGCAACAGACAATAATGATGCAGTGGATGAGACTTTTAAAAAGCAGTTAAAAACAAATAGCTTCATACACACGTTAGAGTCAAAGTATAGATGGGTTTTTGTTGCTTTGGTTGTTACTCTATTGACAGCTTTTGCCTTTTTTAAATGGGGTATCCCTTGGACAAGTAAACAAATAGCCCATGCACTGCCAGAAAAAACCAATCAACTCATAGCTGCCAATACGCTTGACTTCTTGGATAAGTATATGTTTAAGAAAAGTACAGTGTCTACAGATAAAATGGATAAGATACGAAAACACTTCCAAACCAAAATAGCACCACTAAGCACTGAAAATAAAGAGATAGTTTATAGATTACATTTTCGTTCATGGAGTGAAGGTAATGTGAGTATCCCCAATGCATTGGCATTACCTTCTGGCGATATTATCTTGACAGACAAGTTTGTAGAACTTTGTAAAAACCAAGAGGAGATGGATTCTGTACTCTTGCATGAAATGGGACATGTGGTACACAGACATACCTTGGAGATGGTCATTGAGGGTACTTTTGTTTCTGTAGCGACCATGCTTATCGCAGGAGACAGTAATGGTTTTGCCGATATGGGCGTAGGGCTAGGCTCTTTACTTGTGAGTTCTTCCTATTCCAGAGGGCATGAGTCAGAGGCAGATATGTATGCCTTTACCCATATGCTTACTGCCCACATAGATCCTGCATCATTTTCGCATATTATGAATCGTATGACAGCATATATGGAAGCAGAAGCAGGTGCTAAAAAGAAAGAGAGTAGAGAACAACATGCAGAAGTAAAAGAGTCAAAAGATTCTTTCTTGGACTA
>CAZQOC010000234.1:0-2841 GCA_964594745.1 uncultured Sulfurovum sp. | reverse complement strand
TTTATTTTTCATATTCTACTACCTTTATTAGTATAGATTTTATTATAATTGATTCCACACTATTTAGTAGTTATATTATTATATTTTTCCTGTAAACAATTATGTTTTTTTGATAATTGGTAACAGTTTTCTACCCATGTTTCTTTGACTTTTAAAGGCATCATAGCAGGGTAGAGGTCTGTGACTTTATGTCCTACCGACTCTGCCATAGGGTAGCCATCTCCTTCTGCTCCCAGTACAGGGTAGCCCATACCCCCAGAGGCGATGACCACAGCATCACCATAAAAAGTATCTGTTATGGTATGTACGCCTGTCACCTTTACACCATCGTGCTCTAAAGTTTCTACTTTTTGAGAGCAGAGTACTTTGACACCCAAGTTGTCCATCTCTTGTGCCATCGCATTAATGATGGTAGACGAGGAGTGTGTGATAGGAAACACACGGTAACCATCGGGGGCATGACTTTCTACCCCAATATCAGAGAAGAATTGCATCAGTGCTTTATGATCTAAAAGCTCCAGTGCAGGGGACATAAACCGTCCATCACGCCCAAAACGTCTCATGAACTCTTCATTGTCCAGTGTATTGGTAAGGTTACAGCGTCCACCACCAGTGGCTTTCAGTTTCGCACCTATTTTAGAAAGTTTCTCCAAAAGAAGTACAGACTTACCTTCCCGTGCAGCCGTAATTGCAGCCATCATACCTGCAGCACCAGAACCTATAACGATAAGCTGATAGTTGGACATGATAGTTCCTTATGGAGATTGTCATTGAGTACACACAAGGTACACATTAGAACGTTATTATACATTAACCTTCCTAATTTAGATGTTTCTTAAACATTCTTTTTCCCTCCCTAAAATATTAGGAAGGTTCTTGTATTTGCGCTACCCAATAATAATTGTGCTAAAATCTTACCTATGATTACATTTACAAATCAAACAATGCAAGAGATAATGCCTATACTTCAGTCACAACTCAAAGAAGACGAAACGTGCTCCTTTATGGTTTTAAATCCTGATATTGAAGATACCTATGCTGGAAGTACAGTAAAGATTGAAGGAAATAACTATCTCTATCGTGGTTATAAAGCATGGTTAGATCTGGCAGAAGTACTTTTGTGTAAAATGCTCACGCCTAAAATAGTAGAAAAGCACTTAGTCAAACTCACTTTTAAAAAACTGAAAAACACCTCGTTTCATACAGACCATAAAGAGAGTGAAAAATATGGCATAGACTCACACTTTTCTAAAATACACAAGATGGAAGAACCATCCTTTTTTTACTACTACCAACAAGCACTTGAAAATGTCAAAGTAGCGCGTAGAAACAACATACTCAACCTTGGTGTCAACAGAGGTGATGAGTTTCAAGTGATAAAAAATAGTTTAGATACTAAAAAATATGAAAAACTAAACCTCGCAGGTATTGACCATTCTGCTTCTGCTATAGCCTATGCAAAGTCACTTTTTAAAGAATCTAATGTCACTTTTCATACAGCAGATATTAATGCTTTAGATAGCCTAAATCTTGGCACCTTTGACTTACTCATCAGCATAGGTACACTACAAAGTCCAAGCATAGACTATAAACCTTTTTTGATGCACCTTGTGCAGGAGTATTTAAAAAAAGACTCTGCCATTATTTTGGGCTTTCCAAATTCAAGATGGATAGGAGGAGAACTTATCTATGGTGCAAAAGCTCCTAACTACACCATGAATGAGATGAGTCTTGTCTTAAACGATATTATCTTTGCAAAAAAATACCTACAACAAAAAAAGTATAGAGTGACCATTACAGGTAAACAGTATTTATTTTTAACTGCAACAAAGATAGGTTAATCTTTTTACTGTATAATCATAAAAAATATATAATATAAGGATTCACTATGAAAATCAAAACACTTTTACTCTCTTCACTTCTTGCAAGCACACTCATGGCAGCAGAATCAACTACAACTAAACCACTTACAGTTAAACAAGAAGGTATCAAATATATCAAAATGCTAGGCGGTGCACTCAAGACTGAGCTTAAAGCACATATGAAAAAAGACCCTACAGGGCTTGAGGCTTTAGCCTTTTGTACAGGTAGTGCAGTCAGCATTACTAAAGAGGTCAATACCAAGTTACCCTCTTATGCAAAAGTAAGAAGAACAGCCCTAAAAGTAAGAAATAACACTATAAATAACCCAGATACGACAGATATGCGCATCATGCAAGCCTATCAAGCATCCATCAAAGACCATACCTTTGCACCTAAAGACATAAAAGTAGTGAATGAGGGTAATGTCACCCGTATCTATAAGCCTCTTGTGACAAAAGGTGTGTGTCTAAAGTGTCACGGAAGTGATCTAAACCCTCAAATCTCAAATGCCCTTAAAAGTGCTTACCCAGAAGATAAAGCCACAGGCTTTAAAGAGGGTGAACTAAGAGGTGTCATTGTCTCGGAGATAGCGAAGCACTAAAAATTACTTTAGCGCTGTAAGCAAAAAGACCGTAAAAGTACGGTGTGGTTTCTCTATGGTACTGGCGAGATCAAACTTAACCTCTTTAAATCCTGCATTCTCTGCGATGAGTTGCAGCGCTTCACGGTCAAAACCGTGGTGATGCACCCCAGTATTGTCTGAATGAAAGCTTCCATCTTCAGTATCTAAGTCTGCAATAGCTATGAATCCACCATCTTTTACCATATCATAAAGCTTCTCAAATAGGGCGATGATGTCCTCTAAGTGATGTATGGTCATAGAGGAGATAACTCCATCAAAGGTTCTATCTAAGCTCTCTACACTTAAATCTTTCTCTATCACTTCAGTCTCACAGGCAAATTCATCACATTTTGCTT
>CAZQOC010000233.1:0-2842 GCA_964594745.1 uncultured Sulfurovum sp. | reverse complement strand
TGGTGAAGCAAGAAAAAAAGAATCTGTCGAAGCACTAAGAGCAGTTCTAAGTGCCGTAAGGGAAACGGAAGGTTACTTTAGAAGACTAAGAAGTGGAAAACGAGACCAGAACATGGAAGATAAACTCTCCCTTCTGTGGACAGAGCTCTCCTATAGACTCACTGACATAGGTCTGGACAAACTTGCCAAGAAATGTTTCATGAAAGGCAAGTACTGGGCTGATAGAGATAAGTACAAGGATGCGTACTTTGAAAAGTATGGGCTTTCACTCGAACTCATAGAGCATCTCGTACACAAACATCTTAAAGCCATAAAGCAGCACGGGAAGTAGTCATTATGTTATACTCTTGATATATAATGCATTAATCTTCGCACATTCTCTCAAAAGGAATTACCATGGCAAGAACGCAACTCAAGATTGCAACATGTAACCTCTATAACCTCAATGAACCAGGTCTAAGAATGTACCGTGATGCAAACGGATGGGAACAAGATGACTATGACAAAAAGATAGACTGGACCGCAATGCAAATGCTCTGCATACAAGCAGATGTTTTTGGATTCCAAGAACTCTGGCATCAGGATTCACTGGAGAATGTCTTTAACCACTCTGGATTGTCTGATGATTACACTCTCCTTACACCACCAAACCAAGATGGAGGTAATATCGTCTGTGCTGCAGCAGTAAAGACTAATCTGCTTATAGGAGATCCTAAGTGGATAGTCAACTTTCCAGAACATATCAACCTTGATTCTAAAGGCGATGACCCACAAACACCTGATATCTCAGTAAAAATAAACTCATTTTCCAGACCTTTGCTTCACTTTAAGATTAAACCAAGATCCAAAGGTAAGATCATCAATGTCTTTGTCTGTCACCTAAAATCTAAAAGACCTACCTATGTAGGGAGAGAACCATGGTATGAAAGAAACAAGCACAATCTACACCAAGAAGCCATAGCTCTGCCATATCTACTATCAGACGAACGGCAGAGGCAACTGCACTTAGAATGATTATCACAGAAATTACAAATGATACTGACACACCAGTCATCGTACTGGGTGACCTTAATGATGAAGAACACAGTAATACTCTTAACATCATCACTGGTCAACCAAACTATCTCGTATCTAACTGGTCTAAAGGTGGAAGCGATACTGACCTCTATTCTACAAGTACATTACAAAAATACCGTAGCCAGCGTGATGTCTACTACACACATGTCCATAACAAAACCAAGTCTTCACTAGATCATATCTTGGTAAGCCAAGAGTTCTATGACAATAGCAAAAAACGTATCTGGGGCTTTAAGGGCATGGAGGTCTACAACGACCACTTAAATCACAAGAAGCATAAAAGAAGATGGCTCTACTGATCATGGTATCGTTGTAAGTGAATTTGAGTATCGACCTGTGTAAATAGCATTATAAGTCATATTTTTAATGAACTACCAAGCATAAATAAGGCTCCTAACACATTGATTTGTCATGTATGCAACTAAAATGTAACTTTATTAGTATAAAATACTTGAAGAGGACTATGTGAAACTTGTATAGAGTGTGTAATATTTGTTCTTCTGGCAAGCTAGAATCATAAAAGATAACATCTCTTTATGAATAAGTCAAAAATCTATTTCTACAGGAGTATAGGTGAGCGCTAAAAATTCTAAAGTATATGTTGTAGATACCAACGTTGTACTGAATGATCTTAAAAACATTTACAAGCTCTCTGAGAACGGAAACAACATCATTGTCTTTCCTGAAACTGTGCTTGTTGAACTTGAAGACAAAAAGAAAATTACGGGTGAGATAGGATATCAGGCTCGGGAGTTTGCACGACTTCTTGCTCGTGCTAAAGTTAAGGAAGCAGTTCATAAAGATGGCTATAAAGTTGCAAAATTTTATATGAATAATTTGCATATGCATATTATCTCAAAAGATCGTTATGAGACAGATATTGACACCGCATTCATGAGCGAAAGCAATGATAAAAGAATCATCGAGATAGCCGTACTTGCACAACAGTATTATAAGGGGCTAAAAACGATTTTTGTATCATTGGATGTGTATGCCAGAATGTTTGGCATCTTAAAAAGTGTAAAAACCGAAACACTGCATGATGACAAAGATGTTGTGCCTGAATTTGAATTTTATAAGACCATACAGATAGCCCCTACAGCGATCAAAAATATCAAAAACAAAAGTATCTTTACATTTGACCCAGAGCACAAACCACATCATTTTGCCTACACCTTCGAAATGGATAATGAAGAGGCGTATCATGCCATTATTCATGAAGAAAAAATAGAACTACTCGGGGCAAATGATTTTAGGGGCTTAAGTGTTAAACCTATGAATCTTGAACAAAAGTTCTACATGAAAGCCATACTAAGCAATCACTATGACCTCACGGTAATTGATGCAAAAGCGGGTAGCGGCAAAACGCTTTTGGCATTTGCCTGTGCTATGAAACTTCTAGATAAAAAACATTATGACAAAATCATCTACGTACGTAACTCCATTGAAAGTCTAGACAAAGGTGCAGATGTTGGGTACCTTTCTGGAAATGATGAGAAGTTCAGAGTCTTCAATATGGCACTCAATGACACATTGGAACACATAGCCAAAAAAATGCTCAAAAAAAAGTCCAATGAAGACAATATCCATGCCATTGAAAACAAAATACTTGAACTCATAGCCAAATATCGCATAGAAAAGCTTTGGCCAGGTGAAGCTAGAGGAAGAACACTCAGTGATGCCGTCGTGATTCTTGACGAATGGCAAAATAGCTCAGAAAAGACCACACAACTTATATTGTCAAGACTTGACAATAGCTGTACTG
>CAZQOC010000232.1:0-2851 GCA_964594745.1 uncultured Sulfurovum sp. | reverse complement strand
AGTGATGCAGAGACTCTCTACGTATGAGAAAAGACCTTTGGTACTTGCTGTGACTGCACTCACTTCTTTTGATGAAGCCAACTTTCAAGCGGTGTACGAAAAAAGCATCGATGAAAAAGCAGAACAGTTTGCTAAAATGAGTTTTGAAAATGGGCTTGATGGAGTGGTATGTTCGAGTTTTGAAAGCCGTGCCATTAAAAATGCCACGTCAAATGACTTTTTAACGCTTTGCCCAGGCATCCGTCCCTTTGGTGAAGATGCTGGTGATCAGCAGCGTGTAGCCACACTTGAAGCGGCAAATGAAGAGGGCGTAGACTACCCTGTTGTAGGACGTCCCATCTATAAAGAGGTAAACCCCCAAGCTAAAGTTGAGCAGATTTTAAAGGTGATTGCTACTTTTTAGGAATGTCACGCTTCACTTTGGTGTGATGTACAGCCTTATCCATGTGTGTAATCATAAAATATGCACCTCCTGCAAAAATAGCTAAGACTATGAGTGGAGCTAGTTTTTGAAACATTATTATTCCTATTTAATTAATTTTAAAATAATACAATAAATCCCTTTTTTTTAAGCTTCAGTTTAAGGCAAATGCATTATAATCTCACCCACAAAATATGTGGACAGTTGGGAGAGCTGGTTTAATCCGCGCCCCTGCTAAGGGTGTGTACCTTTACGGGTACCGAGGGTTCGAATCCCTCACTGTCCGCCACTTCATATTATTATCTCAAACTTTTTAAAATATGTCAATTTGCAATATATTTTTATCAGCTTACAATTTTATACTATACTTCTCTTATGTTTCTTCATATAGATATAGACTCCTTTTTTGCCTCTGCCGAGCGTAGTGTTGATGAAAAGCTAAAAGGCATAGCTATGTGCGTTGGTTCTCGCTCAAATTTGGAGATATTTAACAAAAAACGTACGAATATAAAGTTGATGAATGAGAATTCTGGTGCTTTTGTTACGCCTGTGTTTTACTCTGATAAGCACCCCAAGGGCATTTCCTCGCAAGCTCAGGCTACCTTTGAAAACTATTTTGTAGATGAAATAGAAGGACACAAAAAGATACGAGGTATTGTCACCACTGCATCCTATGAGGCGAGGGCAAAAGGGGTAAAGACTGCGATGCCTTTAGCGCAAGCCTTGCAACTGTGTCCCGAGATGGTAGTGGTGCCTTCTCATTATCCTCTTTACCATACGATATCGCATAAAATGCATGACTTTATGTGTGCGCATATTCCTAAAGTAGAACAGTTTAGTATTGATGAATTCTTTTGTGATGTAAGTGGATGGATTGAAGATGAAAAGGTGTATGATTTTTCCAAAGAATTACAGAAAAAAATACTCAATCATTTTGATATTCCTGTCTCCATAGGTATCTCAAAAGCCAAATGGATAGCCAAACTTGCCACGGAGTCTGCCAAGCCTTATGGTGTGTATGAGGTAAAGGATATTGATGCTTATATAGAAAATATGCCTATCAAAGTATTTCCTGGCATAGGGAAGGGTTTTCAAAAGCGACTTGGGGCACATTATATTAAAACACTCGGTGACATTAAACGAAACAGGGCACTCTTTTACTCATGGAAAAAACCAGGCATACAACTCTATAAAAGAGTCACTGGTACAGACAATGAAAGCATAGATCAAAAAAGTGATAGAAAGTCTATCGGTATCAGTCGTACTTTTGATGCGATTCATGACTATGATGAAGTACGTCGTCGTATTATGATAATGGCTCGGCATATTGTCTATATGGTAATGAAACTAGGTGTCAATCCAACTACCTATTATTTGAAAATAAATTATGAATATGGTGTCAAGGTAAAACAGAGTATCACGATAGATAGGATATTTTCTGAACATCTTTTTAAAACAACGCTTACACAAATGTATCATGATATATCACTCCAAAAAGGGGCGATAAAATTATCACTGAGTGTTTCAAACTTTACCAAGCAACATAAAAAAACCCTTTCATTGATGGATTTGGGTGAAGATATGGAATATAACAAACTTAGTATCGAATTACAGAAGCTAAGAGAAAAGTTTGGATTAGATATTATTAAAACTGGTGATGAATTGTAGGGATTTTTTCATACCTCTATGTTTTTTAGAGAGTTTAATGTATACTATATCCATGAAATTCAGTAAGTTATTATCATCCATAAAAAACATGCAAAGCGTTGATGATTCTGTCGTAAGTGGTTTATACGCTCTTTCAACAAGAAGTTTCGTTATAAATTTGCTCTTGGCAACATTGGTAAGCATTGCTCTCTACCCCGTTTTGCATGCTAAAATTCTCATTTGGTTTGGTATACTTTCCTGTGTTGTTATCTTTCGACTCTATAACACCTATCGCTTTAATACAAATCCAAATCAATCTACAATGGAGTCATGGTATCGTACTTTCTGGATATCTGCGATTATCACTGCAATCATATATTCATCTCTAGGTTTTTTATTGATTCATGATTTAGAACCTTACTATCAACTTTTTATTATTACTATATTATTGGGCTTGTCTTCTGGTTCTGCATTTGCACTTTCATTGGATACACGGCTCAGTATACTCTATATGGGAATACTTCTCGTACCTCTTATAATGACTATTATCTTTATTTCAGATTTGCCTTTAAAAGATATATTGGCTATGGCTTTATTTGTATATCTTGTGGCTCAAATGACTATTATATACAAAATATATAAGCAAAAAATACAGATAGATACTCTATCGTCCAAACATCAACTCATGCACAATGTATTTAAAGATGCACCTATTGGTATATTTACATTTGATGATAATTATACTATTTTAGATTGCAATATCAAACTTACTGAAGTGCTTCA
>CAZQOC010000231.1:0-2871 GCA_964594745.1 uncultured Sulfurovum sp. | reverse complement strand
TGATACACGTCGTTCACACCCTTACGAGGATCAGGTGCCAAATATCCTATGCCTTTGAGTTGCTCATCCATCATCTTGTTGAACTTTTCTTCAACATTTCCTTTGATCGTATAGACAACCACACTTTTTTTGGCAGCTGAGGCATTTTGTGCTTCTTGTTTTTGTGCCGTCTGAGCTGACAATCCGCTTATTGATGTGATAAACATCAATCCTACTATCCATAATCTTTTCATACCTAAGCCTTTGTGTTTTCTTGCGAAAATAAATTTGAACCCTATGAATAACCCAGACACTTTCATCCAGGCTATTTAAAGTATTCAATTATAATACATAAAATGTACCACATCAAGAAATTTGTAAATATTGTGAATGAAAAAATTCAAATAGTGACTATGGTTACAGTTGGGAATAGCTGGGGAGGGAATAAAGCAAGACACAAGAAAAAAGGGAATGCCCCTTTTTCTTTTAGACCCTTACCAGGATCTTACAGTTTGGTGACATGAAAGACACTTGCTCAAGATCTGCAAATACCCGTTTGCGGCGTTATATCTGTCGCCTTTTTCAAATGTAGCCAAGATGTCATCAGCGATTTTCGAGATATCTTCAGCCTGTTTATGCGCATATGCCAAAGTATTGATGCCCTCTTTGGTCACACCCGGCTTGATAAAAGACTCCGTATTTTTAGTTGTGATTTTAAGGTGTTTTACACCGTTTTTCACAACCTGCACATTGTTATAAAGAAACCCTTTTTGAATCTCTGACAAGGCATTTTCCATTTGCTGCATGTTTTGCATTCTGTCCGGGTACACCACCTCATGCCCAAACAACACGCCACTGACCAATATAGATGCCAATAAAACTTTTTTCATTGTATTCTCCTTTAGTTATAATGATACATTATAACAATATTATTGTCTATGACTCATAATATATATCAATAAATTATATATTTCCCTAAATTGTTACTTTCGCATACATACCCGGGAAAATTTTCTTATTCCCCTGCTCAAAACGTATACGCATTTTAATTTTATGTGTCATCGGGTTGACATCAGGCACGATCGCATAAATGACACCCTTGGTTCTGTACTTCAATGAAGGTATCTCCAGATCTACTTTCTGTCCCATCTTCACTCTGGAGATAATACTCTCAGAGATCGAAACATCAATCTCCAGACTCTCCATATCGACCAGCATAATGGTAAGCATCCCCGGCATCACCATGTCACCTACTTTAATATTGCGCTGTACTACAACACCATCAGACGGTGCTTTCATCTTGATATAATTATAATTGCTTGCCAATTGCTTAGCTCTGATATTGGCTTCTTTTACCGCGACCTGCATAGTTTTGAGCATGGTTTCAACATTGGCCGCTTCAGCGTCGAGATCGGCCAGATCCATAAAATTTATTTTGTCATCTTTTCTGTAGGTCTGTCTTAGTTTATTCTTCTTACCGTTGATACGCTTTAGTTTGTCTCGCCAAAATTCGACGATCGTCTGTGATTGCTCGAGCATTAGATCAGCTTGCATTTTCATCATATCAAACTCAGCAGACTCCATTTCATACAGATCATCTTCACGTTCCACATGGTCACCGATCTTTACAAATACCTTTTTGACATAACCCATAAATCTGGATCCTATCATCTGTTGCCCGTCTGAGACTACAGTGCCTGTAAGTTCGATCTTATTATTATGCGTTGTATTGCTTAGGTTTATTTCATTGGCACCCAGAATGACACCAAGTAATGCATGGACCACAAAGGCGATTAAGATCTTTTTCATTACACTCCCCTACCATTTTCTTAAACTGACATGACACTTCATACACTCAGCGGTTGCCCTGTTATATACCTGCAATGCCTGAACAGCATCACCGTCTTTAAAGCGCTCTATGATCGTATCGGCATACTTCGAGATTTTTTTCTGCATTCTGGCCGTCATTGCAGTATTGTTGTTCATCCAGCGCTCGTAGACATCGGTGGTATTTTTTTCTTCATTTGTTGTCCCTATTCTGGCTATCGTTTTCTTCAGATCGTTAGCACCTGCAGTGACAATATCCAGGTTATTGTAGAAAAACCCTGACTGAATATCCTGCATCGCGTGTGCCATACGTTGCATATCTAAAGTTCTATCTGCCTGCGAATACCCTTCTGACCACCCTAATGTTAAACATGCAATGGACATCATACATATTTTTTTCATTTTAGTTCACCTCACTATCTATAATAATACTAATCATATACAAAATCAATCGTAAGCATCTAAAAATTACAATCATTTTTATATTTATCATTTGAATTGTATCCAATCCACACTGAACAAGTATCATTTAGCGACAAGAAATACTATAATTTATACCAAAAACCACAAAGTCATACACGGTCCATGTTGTATTTTCAAACTTCAAAATATAAAGAGTTTATCAGAATGTCATTTTGTTTAAATCAGAATTTGATTAATATATATTAATATCATTTACTTATCAGTATCTATTAAGTCAATTTTATTTATACTTTACATATATTAATACTTAAGGATAATAGAAATGAAAAAAATGATTACAACTTCCGTGGCAGTAGCTGCATTGTTAACAAGCGCACAGGCTGACTTTAGCTTTGGTGATATGTTCAAAGATATGAAAGAGGCTGCCATTACTATGAGTCAAGATGCGAAAGACTCTGTCACAAGCATGAAAGAGGGTGCTGTAGAGACTTCAAAATCTGCAGAAAGAACCACGACCAATGTAAGTAAAGACGTCAAAGACTCAACTGTAAAAGTTTCTGATGACATCAAAACAGCAGAGACTGCATCTACAAAAGACACGAGAGATTCACTTACAGCTGTCTCTACCGATACCAGAGAGTC
>CAZQOC010000230.1:0-2877 GCA_964594745.1 uncultured Sulfurovum sp. | reverse complement strand
ATCAATTCTGTTCCGCCCAACGGGTGACAGGCGGCGCGATGTGGAAAGGTGAACCGGTCGGCAAGGTCGCTCGATGGTATTACGCCGACGACGGTGAGCCATTGGTATATATTAAAAGCGGCAACAAGGTCGCTATGACAGACGGAGCAAAGCCTTTATGATGCCTTAGCTATTTTTTCAAACAACTCTTTTGTGGCTTCAGCCAAAGCCTCTTGGTCATTTTCTATGCTTGATTGTACTTCTGCTGGTTTAGAGGGTTCAAAGTTTTGCAAATTGAGTGTAATCTTTGTCTCCATACTCTGAGAAGAAGGAAAAATAATTTTTTGATAAAAAACAATATAAAATATGAGTACGAGGATTACATACAGTAGTAAAGCTAAAAAGAATGCTTTAATGTTTCTGATGAGGTATCCTTTTAGAGTTGTCTTTATGCTCTTTTGTGTATAATCCAAATATATTAAAAAGTATTATACATAATGAGGATTAAGAAATATGGCATATGATAAAAGTATCGCAGCATTTGAGGAAGCATATAAAGTAATACCAGGAGGTGTAGACTCTCCTGTGCGTGCATTTAGCGGGGTAGAAGGTACACCACCTTTTATAGCAAAAGGTGAGGGTGCTTATTTGTTTGACATTGATGGAAACAAGTACATAGATTTTGTACAGAGTTGGGGTCCATTGATTTTTGGACATTGTGATGCAGATATTGAAGCTTCAGTGATAGATGCAGTCAAACGTGGACTGAGCTTTGGTGCACCTACTACGGTAGAGACTGAACTTGCCGAAGAGATAGTCTCTATGTTTGAGAGCATCGATAAAGTACGTTTTGTAAGTTCTGGTACCGAAGCTGTGATGTCAGCTATCCGCTTGGCACGTGGCGTTACAGGGCGTGATAATATTCTTAAATTTACAGGATGTTACCATGGACACTCCGACTCACTTTTAGTGCAAGCGGGTTCAGGCTTGGCAACTTTTGGTAGCCCATCAAGCCCAGGTGTACCAGCAGATTTAACCAAACATACACTACTTGCAACCTATAACGATATGGCTTCTGTTGAAAAATGTTTTGAAGATGCCAAAGGGGACATCGCCTGTGTCATCATAGAACCTATTGCTGGTAATATGGGGTTGGTTCCAGCGGATGAGAGCTTTTTAGAAGGGCTTAGGGCGCTTTGTGACAAACACGGTACACTACTTATCTTTGATGAGGTCATGTCAGGGTTTAGAGCATCACTTACTGGAGCACAAGGTATTACAACTGTTAAACCAGATATGGTGACACTGGGTAAAGTCATAGGTGCAGGTATGCCTGTAGGTGCCTTTGGTGCGAGTGCCAAGATTATGTCTCATCTCTCTCCTGAAGGACCAGTCTATCAAGCTGGTACACTCTCAGGTAACCCCGTTGCTATGGCAGCAGGACTTACAAGTTTACGTAAACTCAAAGCCAATCCTTCAGTCTATGTAGAGTTTGGTAAAAAAGCGAAAAAACTTGTCGATGGTTTTGCAAAAGCTGCAGCTGCAGTCAATGTACCTATGGTGACAGATGTAAGAGGCTCTATGTTTGGATTCTTTTTTTCAAATAAGCCAGTTAAAAACTTCGCAGATGCCTGTGACAACGACACAGAGATGTTTGCTAAGTTTCATAAAGGGATGCTTGATCGTGGCGTGTATTTGGCTTGTTCATCGTATGAGACTGGGTTTATCTGTACAGCGACTACAGATGAAATGATAGAAACGGCTATAAAAGCTGCGTATGAGACTCTGGCAGAGATAGCATAAGAAGTTTCTGTGCATTTTTTAAATAAGACAATTTATAAAGTTATCTTCTTTATTATTGTTATCATTTTGATGTTCACTCCTGTGATTCCTGATAAATTTACGGACATGATGTTTTTTTTGGGACTAAATGACAAGGAGGAACATTTTATAGCTTTTTTTCTTTTGTCTTTTCTTCTAAACAGAGCATCAAGTACTATCAAACATCGTCTGCGTAATGTCATTGCCTTGCTTACATTTGGCATCATGATAGAAGTAATACAGTACTTTATTCCAAATAGAAGTATGAGCGCCTTGGATGTTCTGGCAGATTTTTCGGGCATTATAGTCTTTCAAGTGTTATTTAGTATTTATATATATTTTAAACAAAAGAATGTATAGTTTAGTAAAGTTTAATGGAGAAAAAAATGGATAAAAAACAAGAAGAACCCAAACTTAAAAAAGTAGTCAATGCCGCCGATAGTCTTAGCCTTGGTATCTCTATGGTGGTGGCTGTGCTTATCGGTGTAGCGATAGGTATAGGGTTACAGAAACTTACGGGTGCATGGTGGACACTTTGGATAGGGGTGTTCATAGGTATAGGGGCAGCCATACTCAATGTCTATAAAGCCTATGTGAAGCAAAAAGCTTCTCTTGATGAACTTGCCAATGACCCTCGTTACAACTACAAAACCAATGAGGAACTGCAAAAAAAGTATGACGAAGAAGATGATGAGTAAACTCACGCTTCAAATCCTAAAAGCACTTGTTGTAGTGGATGTTGTAGTGATATTGTTTTCTGTGATATTTTTTGATATTAAGATGCTTTGGAACACACAGATAGGGTTTATTTCTGCCTCTTTGGTGATGTTGGCTTCTATGAAGTCTTACAAGCGTATGGTAGATGCTAGAGTGGAAAATAACATTATCACCATGGATGACAGCCGGGACACCATAGACAAACTTGAAGATGTGCATGATCTCTACTCTGAAGAAGTAAAAGAAGATGAGAATGTAGATATCCGTGATGCCATAAAAGATGAAAAAGCACGCATGAAGAAGAATAGACGCTCTTTGGGGGAGACTATTCGAGATACCAAAGCAGCACTCTCGCTTAGC
>CAZQOC010000229.1:0-2903 GCA_964594745.1 uncultured Sulfurovum sp. | reverse complement strand
CATCTACTTCTTCAGTTTATATATCTTGCTATACGCAGAAGAGACCACCAACTCAAAAAGATTCCGGTCATACTTGCCAAGCATAAACATCTGCACATACATGGAGTTCAAGGTGTCTATGTCCATCACCACAAACTGCCCATAACTCTTAAGGTACACGACGGCATATTGCCCATCAGCATGATACAGTTGTGTCTGCAATGCTGTTGTACCGTCAGACTTCGTTTGCGCTATTATGAAATACTTGATCTCTTTTTTTGATTGCCCAAGAATGATTTCTCCTTTTTGGGAATCAAATACAATGCCGTTCCTAAACTTGAGAATGCCCCCTTCTTGTCCTATGGCCGCTGTAGGATAGAACATCAACTCCCTCTCCTTGTTCCCCGTTAGCAAATCTATGTTTCCAAACACCGATACCGTAGGAAATATTCTAAGCATTCTGTAGGGCAAATACAGATAAATATCTCTTGTTTTTGCAGGCATTGCATACGTACCGTTCTCCAGCTCAGCCAAAAGCAAGTTAGGATCCACTTGGTCTTTTTGACCATTTTTAAACAGCGTATCGGCAACCACGGAATAGTTTGAATCCACATAGGTCTCTACCGCCAACCTGCTTAAATTTGCAGCCAACTCCGGTGAAGTTGTCTGCATGATCTTGGAGATGATAAAGTTGTCATTATGATGCTTGGACCCATCAATGAGCGTTGAAGTATCAGAATAATACCAGATAGGGTAACCATAGTCCCACCAGCTCAATGTATAGTCTTTAGATTTAGAAATTTCATTAAGCTTTGTAAGATCTTGAACTTCAGACTTATTCAACACTGTAGGCACTTTATACCCTATGATATGCGTTATATTGGGATAAAGCATCAAAGCAGTGCCAAATACGATAAATCCATATTTCATCTTTTTATTTTTAAATGCATCACCCAAGACAAAAAATAAATATACAGCAGACATTGCAGCCACAGGAACAGCATACACGGTAAACCTCAACCCGCCGAACAGAGCAAAGACACCAATGCCCATTAAAGGCAATGACAAAATAAATGCTCTGTGCTTTATGACCAATACGATATACCCAATAAAGGCAATAAGTACCCCTACTTGAGAACCGGATATACGGTTAGCAAATGTGGAGAAAGGGATTTGTCCTGCTTCTCTTACGGTTTGTGCGACAGAATAAAAATGTAGTCCCGTATCCTTTGTGCCGGTGGCAGTATAGCCTGAGATTTTTGCTATGATCAAACCTATTACGTTACCAAAATACAAAAAACCTAAAAACAAAATACCTACTGTAATCATTAGATTTTTTTGAGAAACTGATGTTTTTTGCAAAAAAACATACAAGATCATCAATACTAGTATTTTCACCAAATACTGAAAGGGAGCTATCAGCGGGAAAGGCAACAATGCGACAAACACAAGTATGAGTGAAAGATATGTTGTATTTGAGTTGCGATGATAAAAAAGCATATAGGCGCCATACATCAATCCCATGGCATAGACTATAGAAAGTCCCGAGTTATACAAAAATGGATAAATTGCTATAGAAATAGCCGCATACAATGCACTACGCAGGTTAAAGTCTATAGTACTTTTCATTAAGAAGAAAAGGATGAACATCGGTGCCATAGCGGAGAACATATCAGTATCATAATATCCTACCATCGTACGATTATAATAACTCCAGGCGATACTCCCTAGCAAAGCTGCAAAAAATCCCCAAAGTGTCTGCTTATACAGTCTTGCTATCAAAATAATAGGGATAACTACCAAGGAAGAAATAACTGCGGGCATATAGAGGATAATTGTTTCCAATGAAAAAGGTGTAATCTTGGCCAATACTGTTGTAAAAAAGATAACCCCATAGTCCCACATACCAAAGACCCTTGGGTTTGGCTGATGCAAACCAAAAAGTTCTTGTTGTGCACCTGCAGCAAAAAAATACCCATCATTCGTATTGATCATAAGTTGACCATTCCACATAAAATTTGGATTGTCCTGAAACTGGTAGACCCATATCATTCTTATCGCAAAAGAAAAAATGTATGCTATGAGCATAAGCCCCAGCATCTGCCCTGTTGTTACCTGATTAAAAGAAAATTTATCTTGACTCACTTTGCACCTTTGATGTACTTATTTATAACTGAAATGATTCCCATCAATGACCCTAAACCATAAGAAAAATGGAGGGTTATAAAACTCAGAATGAGATAAATGAAACTATTTGAACTGTTTTTAAGTCTAATGCTTATGATTATAACCAAAGTGAGATAACTACTTAATGATAAAAAAGCTATCCATAGCATTTTAGGGAAAATGACTGCAAGTAGCACCGGTATCAAAAGTGACAAGACAAACATCAAAGGAACAAAATGCCTCAAACTTAATGAATGAAGTGAATTGGTATAATATGCTGTAAGCATATTCCAAAATCCGTTTTGGTATTGGTTTTTAGCCAAATCCATCAAATTCTCTCTTGCAAAATATGTACAGCTTACTTCCGGGACAAGATAGATCTTACCTCCGCTGTTGACAATGCGCTTATTGAGTTCTATGTCTTGATTGCGTATGAGTTTTTCATCAAAAAGGCCATACTTTTCAAAGGCACTTCTTCTATAGCAACCAAAGGCTACAGTATCTACTTCAGTCGCCGTATCACAGCCTGTTCTAAACAGGGCATTGCCTACACCAAACTTATGCATCAATACTGCTTTGATAGAAGAGGATTTTGTGTTTTTATTTTTAACATCCGTGACCAATACTCCGCCTACACAATCTGCATCTAGCTCTTGTGCATACGATACCAGCTTAGAGAAATAATCACTATCATAGGCCGCATGCGCAGAAAGGATAAATACATACTCGCCGCTAGAAGCCTGTATCCCAAGATTCAT
>CAZQOC010000228.1:0-2949 GCA_964594745.1 uncultured Sulfurovum sp. | reverse complement strand
AGAAAAGAGTAACCAAAAAAGAAAAAAACGCAACCACTGTCGCGACTCCATATTTCCTTTAGTTTTATGAGTTTCTTTTAATTCTTACTTTCTTTGGGTCAAAAAGTGCTATGGCTTCTTTGACCATGGGTTCTTGGAGTAAGGTCGAAGGGTCTTTTTCTTTGGCTGCTTCTGTTTCTCCTGCTTCTGGAGCAATGCATGAGCTTTTCATCTCTATCTCTTCTATCATGGAACTTGTATCTGCATCGGAGTGTGAGGGTTTGACTTCGGACACTTCGACAGGCTCAGTGACCTTTTTTACTTCGGTACCTGAGCCTGTCGAAGGTGTCGTAGTATTAACTACTTTTTTTTTAGGAATATTGATTATTTTGGTTTCAAATCCAAAAGATTCTTTTACAAACATATTGATGACACCCCAGTGGGTGATGAGTGATTTTTTGTCCTCACCATCTGCTTGTGACTCCCATGTAAGTTTGTTCTCTTCAAAGTTTACAAAGTCAATGTTTCGTTCAAAACATGCGCCTAGGTCATAGTCTCTGTCATAAATCTTTTTAACAAGTGTATCAAATGTTTTTTGGTGGGGATGGGCTTGTGGGGCAAGAGGTGTTAGTTCTTCTTTGTTTTCTGCAGGTTTAGCTTCGACAGACTCAGCTACCTTACTAACTTCAGTCTTTGATATTTTAGTATCTAAGTCTGGCGAAGGACTAGGTGTATTATCTGTAGCAGGCGTTACTTTTAAACCTTCTTCAGATTCGTCTCTAGACGCTTCTGTTTCGTTGTTAGGCGTTAATTTCTTCTTGGGAAGTGTTGCTACTATCTCATCTTCTGTGATGGTAATGACTTCTGCAGGAGCTGAAACATCTGCTACTGGCGTACTTACCATAATTTCAGAGACTTCTACTCCTCCTAGCTCCTTTTCCAAGCCACGTATCATGGTATCTATGTCTTTAATTTCTAAGCTTTCCATCATTTTAAACAGAGCCAGGGAGAGCACAAACTCTCCATCACTTCCTAATGCGAGTAAGGCTTTAGACTCAGCAATCACCCTAAAGAAACGCTCTATAATCATAGGCGAAAATTTACCATTACCTCCTAAGAGTAATTCTTTAAGATAGAGGGTGAGTTCATCGAGTATCATCTCGGCTTCATAGTCTCGTGCCATGTTGATAAAGGCTAAAACTTTAGTAGTGTCTTTCATCATAATGTCTGAGAGTAGTGCTTCTAGATGGCTAGGTTCAATAATCCCGAGCATACCAGTGACTGTTGCTATGTCTACAAAGTTTTTAGAGTAGACGATGGCTTGATCAGTAAGTGTAAGGGAGTCTCTCAAAGAGCCAGCACCAGAACGTGCAAGTATCTCTAAAGCATCTTTTTCAAACCCGATATTTTCAAGATTTAAGATGTGTTCAAGATGCTTAAGCACAAGATTTTGAGGTATTTTTTTAAATCTAAAATGTTGCGTACGAGAGAGAATAGTCGCTGGTAATTTGAGTGGGTCAGTCGTTGCCAAGATAAACTTGACAAAATCAGGTGGTTCTTCCAGTGTTTTAAGCAAGGCATTAAAGGCTTGGTTGGTTAGCATATGGACTTCATCGATGATGAAGATTTTGAAACGTGCTGAGCTTGGTTTGTACTTGGTATGTTCTATGAGATCTTTAATGTCATCTATACCACGGTTACTCGCGGCATCCATCTCAATAATATCCATATGAGAGTTATCTGCTGCCATTTTACAGTGTGTGCAAACACCACAAGGGTGAGAAGTAGCTCCTTGCTCACAAAGCAGAGCCTTTGCGAAGATACGTGCGGTGGAGGTCTTACCTGAGCCTCGCAGTCCAGAGAAAAGGTACGCATGAGAGAGTCTGTTGCCATCAAGTGCAAGTGATAGAGTTTGGGAAACTGCCTCTTGTCCGATAAGGTCATCAAAGGTGGCAGGTCTGTATTTTCTTGCTAGTGCTAAGGACACAAAAACTCCTCAATTTTTAAGTACTAATATTGTAGTTAAATTTTACTTTTGATTGGTATAATTAAACAATATAAAATGATGAAAAGGTTTTACAATGAAAATGGATAATGAACACGAAAGTCGTAATGTAGATGACAGAAGAAGTTCTTCAGGTGGTGGTAGACGCGGGTTACCATCTATGGGCATGATGATGATGGTATGGCCTTTTATAAAACCTCTTCTAAAAACTAAATTTGGTTGGGCGGTTATTGGTCTAGGCGCAGCTGCCTATTTCTCTGGTTTCAACCCTTTATCTCTTGTAGGTATGGGTGGTGCGTCTGCCCCTGTCAATAAAGTACAAGATGAAAAAGAGGCAGTCTTTATAAAAAAGGTACTTGGAAGTACGGAAGAGGTATGGAATGATGTACTTCCTCAGTATGGTATGAGATATAAAGAACCAACAATGGTGCTTTACCGTGGAAGTACACGCTCTGGATGTGGGCATGCATCTGCACAGATGGGTCCATTTTATTGTCCTGCTGACCAAAAAGTATACTTAGATTTAGGCTTCTTTGATGAACTTGCACGCAGACACAATGCGCCTGGAGACTTTGCACAAGCGTATGTACTGGCACATGAGATAGGCCATCACATCCAAAATATGCAAGGTACACTTGACCAGGTACAAAGAGCCAAACAGAGCTGGGGTGGTAATAGTGCCAAGTCAAATGCTTTACAAGTCAAAGTAGAACTTCAGGCAGACTGTTATGCTGGGGTATGGGCAAACAGGGCACATAAAAAGTTTGGTATCTTAGAAAAAGGTGACATAGAAGAGGCACTCAATGCTGCAAGCTCCATAGGAGATGACAAACTCCAAAGAGAAGCCACAGGACGTGTCAGACCAGATGCCTTTACACATGGTAGCTCTGCGCAACGTATAGAGTGGTTTAGAAGAGGATTGGCTTCGGGTGATTTGAGACAGTGTAATACGTTTGAGTAAAACT
>CAZQOC010000227.1:0-2966 GCA_964594745.1 uncultured Sulfurovum sp. | reverse complement strand
TGACATCTGTGCCTATAAGGGTAATCATGGGTGGCGTGGTATCTGGTAGGGCATTTATGTCTATATTCACTGTAGCTATATTTGAAAACATTTTCCCATCATATGCAACATAGGTAAAACTATCTGCTCCAGAACTATTTATATCTGTATATGTAGCTGATGCACTATTTTCAGGTAACAATACGGTACCATACTTAGGCTTACGTATAATGTGATATGTAAGTGTATCATTCCTATTTTCATCTGTAGCATTAAGCTCAACAAGAATACTAGCTCTTTCATCCAATGTTACATTAATATCTTCTGCTACAGGAGGTACCTCTGTATGTAAAATAGTCTTTTTAACACTCGCCTTACATAATTTTTGACCATTAACTACTGTTCTAGCAAAAAAAGTATATGTTTTGTCAACATAAACAACAGGATGTGGATGATTTGGGTTAAGTGTTACTTCTCCCTGATAGCCATGTGCATTTTTATCTAGTGCGATTGTAAAATATTCACTTCCATCACCATAAAGCTCTACGCTCACATCAAGAGGTATGTCAATATCAGGAATGTCTATGTTGATAGTTTCTACATTACCATCTCTATCAGGCGTCCCTGTTGTTACTACATTCAATTCATTACCGTTTTGCTCCAAAGGTGTAATACCTACTTTGCATCCTGTAAAAAAGAATGAGAAAAAAACTATGGTAAAAAGATATTGAATAACACGTTTCACAGTTTCTTCCTTAAAGTTTAAAATTCTGAGTATTTTAGACCAAGTATACTATAAAAAATGTCAAAAATGTCAAAAATTTAGCTTGCATTTATAGAGAGAATTAGATATAAATAGTCACCTATTTATATCTAAATGTAATACGACCTTTATCAAGACTATATGGAGTAAGCTCAACTTTTACAGTATCACCTGGGAGTATTTTAATATAGTGCATTCTCATTTTACCAGCGATGTGACAAAGTACAATATGTCCATTATCAAGCTCTACTCTAAATGTCGCATTTGGCAATGCTTCAACTACTTTACCGTCAATCTCAATTACATCATCTTTAGCCATTGTATTCCTTTACGATTATTTTATAACTTAGGAGAAAACTCCAAACGTGTATCTTTTTGTCTACCATAGAAGAAGATTGTGTATCTTTTGTGAAGACTATGCTTCTGTTAAAATAACGGCTCTCCCATCTACTACAGCAACTTGATGTTCATAGTGCGCAGTTCTTAACTGATCATCACTAATGACCGACCATTGATCCTCTAAAAGTACAGGATGTCCACTTTTTTGACACACCATAGGTTCTAGACAAAAGACCATACCATTTTTAATTTTGGGTCCTTGATTGGGTTTACCTTCCAAATAGTTAGGAATATTGGGTTCATCATGTGGTTTAGTACCAATGCCATGCCCACAGTAGTCACGCAAAGGTACAAACCCAGCTTCTGTGATATAGTCTTCAAGAATTTTTGTCAACTCTTTAAAGCGCATACCCTCTCTAATGTTCTCAATCGCATGATAAAGTGCCCCTTTCGAGCAAGCTATCAATGCTTCGTCTTCATCAGAGATTTTCCCTACCGCCATAGTAATGGCAGCATCACCAAAATAACCATCTAGTTTTGTACCAATGTCCAAACCTAAAACATCACCCTCTTGGATGACAGTATCATCTGGTACACCATGAATACATACTTCATTCAGTGAAGTACAGACGGAGCCAGTAAAACCGTATAAACCCTTAAAAGATGGTACTGCTCCATGTTCACGGATATAGGCTTCACCTAAAGCATCTATTTCAGAAAGAGTCATGCCTGGTTTTACAAGATTTTGAAGATATTGAAGTGTTTTTCCGACAATCTCGCCAGCTGCTGCCAGCTTGGCGATTTCGCCTGGTTTTCTAATAGCAATAGCCATTATAGACCTACGTTACCCAAGGTATCATATTGGTTCATCGTTCTTTGTGCTTCGATTTTTCTCATCGTATCAAGTGCAACCTGAACGATAATCAATACAGAAACACCACCGAAATAAAAGGCTGCACCCATACCAGAAATAATGGCAAATGGCACAGTAGAGATAATAGCTAGATAGATAGCACCTGAACCAGTCAATCTACTTGCAACTTCATTAAGGAATTCTTTTGTATGCTCTCCTGGTCTTACACCAGGGATGAATCCACCTTGTCTTTTTAAATTATCTGCTATATCTTTTGCATTAAATGCAATTGATGCATAAAAGAATGCAAAGAAAACAACTAAAATAAAAGTTGCAATCGTAAAGCCCATGCCTCCAGGAGAAAGTGCATCTGCAACAGCAGTAGCTATCTTAGAAGTACTAGACTGTAACATTGTAAGAGGGAACATCAAAATTGCTGAAGCAAAAATAGGAGGAATAACACCTGAGAGGTTCACTTTTACAGGAATATAATTCATTACTCTTTTTGTTTGATTCTGCATAATTGTTTTTCTTGAATACGAGATAGGTACACGTCTCTCTCCAAGTTCCACATAAATGATAGCAAGAATAGTAATCAGCATAATAGCCAAAATACCAAGAACTACCAAAAAGTTCATTTCTCCTGCATTTACAGATCTGATGGTGTTGGCAATACCAGATGGCAAGCCAGAAACAATACCAGCAAAGATAATAAGGGAAATACCATTACCAATCCCTTTTTGAGTTATTTGCTCACCAATCCACATCAATAACATCGTTCCTGTAAGCATAGAGAAAGTAGTCAATACAGTAAATGTTGTATGGTCAATCATTACTGCACTTGCACCTGATTTTCCTGTCATACTTTGAAGTCCCATTGATACACCAATCGCTTGCACTACAGTAATAAAAATAGTGAAATAACGAATAATTTGCATATATTTTTGCATACCATCACGTTCTTTTTTCATTTGGCCAAGTGCAGGGAAAGTAGCGGAGAGAAGTTCCATAACGATAGAAGCAGTAATATAA
>CAZQOC010000226.1:0-2970 GCA_964594745.1 uncultured Sulfurovum sp. | reverse complement strand
GAATTTAAAACATTTGCCCTAGACATCGGAAGTGTAGAGTATGATGCATTTATAAAATCAGATGGTAAATATGACTATGTTTTGAATCTTTCTGCACTAAAACATGTTCGAAGTGAAAAAGACCCTTTTACCCTAATGCGTATGATTGATGTCAATATTTTCAATACAGATAAAACGATTAAACAATCAGTTGCCAACGGTACCAAAAAATATTTCTGTGTTTCCACAGATAAAGCTGCCAACCCTGTCAATATGATGGGAGCCTCTAAACGTATTATGGAAATGTTTGTCCATCGTAACTCTTTAGATATGCAAGTATCTATGGCCAGATTTGCCAATGTTGCCTTTTCTGATGGTTCATTGCTTCATGGCTTTAATCAGCGTATAGAAAAGAAACAGCCTATCGTCGCTCCTAATGATATAAAACGCTATTTTGTAACCCCTCAAGAGAGTGGAGAACTATGCTTAATGTCTTGTATTTTTGGAGAAAATAGAGACATATTCTTCCCAAAACTTAGTGAAGCTTTAGATCTTATCTCTTTTGCAGATATCGCAGTAAAATACCTCAAAGCAAAAGGCTATGAACCATACCTTTGCAACACTGAAGATGAGGCCAGAGAGTTAGCCAAAACATTACCTGAGCAGGGAAAATGGCCTTGTCTTTTTACTGCCAGCGATACCACTGGAGAGAAAGATTTTGAAGAATTCTTTACAGACAAAGAAACTTTAGACATGAGAAGGTTTGAAAACCTAGGAGTCATTAAAAATGATACACATTTCGATGCAACACTGCTGAATGAATTTGAAAAGACTATTCGTACATACAAAGCTAATCAAGCTTGGACAAAAGAAGGGATTGTGAAACTTTTCTTTAAAATGATCCCGGATTTTGGACATAAAGAAACAGGTAAATACCTTGATGGGAAAATGTAATGTTTCAAGATACAGTTGATTTTATACAAAAGACATTTAAAACAAAAGAGTTTATCCCTTTACATGAACCAAGATTTTTAGGAAATGAAAAAAAGTACCTGAATGAATGCATTGACTCTACTTTTGTTTCTTCTGTAGGAAAATATGTGGATAGATTTGAAGAAATTATTGCAGAATATACAGGTGCTAAGTATGCTATTGCAACCTCTAACGGTACTTCTGCGTTACATATTTCACTTTTACTCTCTGGTATAGAAGCTGGTGACGAAGTCATTACTCAACCTTTAACCTTCATTGCAACTTGTAATGCCATAGACTACTGTAATGCCAAACCCATTTTTTTAGATGTGGACAAAGATACCATGGGACTTTCTCCTAAAGCATTAGAGGTATTCCTTCAAGCAAATACCACACAGAAAGATGGAGAATGTATCAACAACACTACTGGTAAGGTCATACGAGCCTGTGTACCGATGCATACTTTTGGACATGCCTGTAAAATAGATGAAATCGCACAGATTTGTACTGCACATAATATTGCCCTAGTTGAAGATGCAGCAGAAAGCTTAGGTAGCTATTATAAAGGCAAACATACAGGTACCTTTGGACAAATGGCGGCAATAAGTTTTAATGGAAATAAAATTATCACATCAGGTGGTGGAGGCTGTATCATTACCGATGATGAGGCGTTAGCTAAAAAAGCCAAGCATATTACAACGACTGCAAAAGTACCCCATAAATGGGAATACACACATGATATGATAGCATACAACTATCGTATGCCCAACCTTAATGCTGCTCTGTTGGTTGCACAACTTGAAAACTTAGATATGTTTTTAGAAAATAAAAGAGAACTTGCTCAAATATATCAAACTTTTTTTGAGACACAGGCATACGACTTTGTATTGGAACCCAAAAATAGTAAATCCAATTACTGGCTTCATGCAGTTATGCTGGAAAACAGAGATCAAAGAAATGCCTTTTTAGAATTTACAAATGCACAAGGTGTAATGACAAGACCAATTTGGACACTCATGAATAAGCTAGAGATGTTCAAAGAAGCGCAATGTGAGGATTTAACAAACGCAGAATGGCTAGAGGACAGAGTAGTTAATATACCTAGCAGTGTGAGAGTATGGCAATGAAAGAGATTATTCTGATTGGTGGCGGTGGTCACTGCAAATCTGTCATCGATGTTATAGAACAAGAAAAAAAATTCAAGATTGCTGGGATTATTGATAAACCTGAATTACTTGGAGAAAAAACCCTTAATTATCAAATCATAGGAAATGATAGTGATTTAAAATCTTTAAGTAAAAAATATAAGTATGCCATCATTACCGTGGGTCAAGTATCCTCCCCTGCTCTCAGAATAAAATTATTTGAACTTATAAAAGATGCGGGGTTTGTTGTACCTACCATTGTATCTCCTCGTGCCTATGTTTCATCTTATGCCTCTATAGGAGAAGGAACTATTATCATGCATGATGCTCTTATCAATGCCTCAGCCTCTGTTCAAGAAAATTGTATCATCAATACAAAAGCCATTATAGAGCATGATGTTGTTATATCTAAACATTGCCATGTATCAACAGGTGCTATAGTCAATGGGGAAGTGACTATTGGTGAAGGGACATTTGTAGGAAGTAGTTCTACAACAAAAGAAGGTATAATAATAAAAAAAAATAGTTTTATAAAAGCAGGGAGCGTAGCTAAATGAGTGTTTTTATTATTGCAGAAGCTGGAGTAAACCATAATGGAAGTGTTGACCTAGCTAAAGATCTTATAGATGTTGCCTGTAAAGCAGGAGCTAATGCCGTAAAATTTCAAACATTTAAAGCAGAAAACCTTGTAAGCAAAGATGCACAAAAAGCAACCTACCAAAAAGAGACAACTGATAGTAAAGAATCTCAATATGAAATGATTAAAAAATTAGAACTTGATGTAGATACCCATAAGGAACTTATGCACTATTGCAATCAAAAAAATATTATGTTCCTCTCTACACCTTTTGACCATGATAGTATTGATATGCTT
>CAZQOC010000225.1:0-2979 GCA_964594745.1 uncultured Sulfurovum sp. | reverse complement strand
AAAAATGAAACAAACACTACTAGCTGTAACACTTGCAACACAACTACTAACACAATTACATGCAGGAGGACACATTGAGCCTGTTGAAGTGACTGAACCAGAAGTATTAGAAACAGAAGCAGAAACAACAGAGTCTAAGTTTTATGTTGTTGCTAAAGGTATGATGGTCTTGGGTGATACTGTAGATGAAGAAAATTCTATTTTAGACGGAGATAAAGACTATGGTTTTGGTATTGATGTAGGATACAGACTTGGCAATGGATTTGCAGTAGAATATGATTTTTCTTATGCTACTAATACTGTAACAGAAACTGCAGGAGGAGAAGTAAGAGATGCTTCTGCTAAATATTATACTTCAGCACTTGATCTTGTCTATACTCTAGAAGCAACAGAAAATATAGGTATATTTGGTAAAGTGGGGTATGAGTACGAATGGGAAAAAATTGATGCCTATGATATAGACAATACAAACCATGATTTTGTATTTGGTGTAGGTACCGAAATAGCGATGAGTGAAGCGTATAAATTTGTTGTAGAATATGAACATTCACTCGTTGAAGGACCACATGGCGATTCTGTGTTTGCCGGTGTGATGTTTAACTTTTAAATATTTAGAAGCGATTTAAAACGCTTCTAAGGAAACAGTCTTTTCCTCTTTGACTTCTAAGTCTTTCACCCAAACTGTACCATTTTTAAGTTCATCTTCACCTATGAGTACTGCATAACGTGCATTGGCTTTATCCACACCTTTCATATGGCTTTTGAATCCTTTGGAAGTGTATTCTACAGTGACTTTGGTCTCTTTACGTTTTTTAGCTGCAATGGCAAAGAGTTTTTCAATGGCTTCTTCAACCATGGCACCAAGGTAGATACCCTCACGTGTAGATTCAGGCATTTTCACAAGTTCCATAATACGCTCTATACCGATGGCAAAACCGACAGCAGGGGTAGGCTTGCCATCTAAAAACTCTACAAGCTTGTCATAGCGTCCACCCCCTGCAATGGCAGACTGTGAACCGATGTCATTGCTTACGAACTCAAAGGCAGTTTTGTTGTAGTAGTCCAGTCCACGTACTAAGTTTGTGTCTACTTCATAGTGAATGCCTGCATTATCAAGTAGGGTAGTGAGCTTTTTAAAGTCAGAGTCACATTCATCACAAAGGTTATCTATGAGTTTTGGTGAGTTTACCAAGAGTGACTGACAGGTTTCATTTTTACAGTCAAGCACACGGATAGGGTTGGTCTCTATACGTCTGTTACAGTCTGCACAAAGTTCCTCTTTTATCTCTGTGAGAAACCCTACAAGATTTTTTTTGTAAGGAGGCATACACGTAGGACAACCCAGTGAGTTTATCTGTAGGTCAAAACCAATGCCAAGGGCTTCAAAGATTTGGCTTATCATAGTAATGATGGTAAAGTCTTCATAGACTGATGCCTCACCAAAACTCTCACATCCAAACTGGTGAAACTCTCTTAGGCGACCTTTTTGTGGTCTTTCATAACGAAACATAGGTCCATAGTAGTAGAACTTCTGTTTCATTGGCTGGCGGTCTAGTTTTGCATGTACAAAGCTACGTACCACGCCTGCTGTGCCTTCTGGACGCATACAGACATCGTTACCACCTTTGTCTTCAAACTGGTACATCTCTTTAGAGACAATGTCCGAGCTGTCACCTACAGAGCGTTTAAAAAGTGCAGTCTCTTCGAGAATAGGTGTTTCGATGTAGCCATAGCCGTAACGTTTTGCAATGGTGCTTGCAGTGTCAATGATGAAATTAAAACGTTCAGACTCTTCAAAAGTGAGGTCTTTCATGCCACGTAGTGGATTTATCATGGGGTTTCCTTGTAAAAAGTACGGAGAAAACCGTACATAGGGTTATTAAATTATGGCATTATAGCTCTAAATAGCTCAATATCTTTTGATGTATATTCTCTATGCTGTCTGTAGCATCTACTTCTAGGTAATCGATATCTAATTTTTGTAGACTTTCCTGCATTTTAGTTTGTACATTTATAAGGTACTCTAAACCACGTAACTCGATGCCGTCAAGTTCTTTTTGGGAGGTTCTTTGTTGTAGAGTATTCATATTCGTTACGAACAGGATAATTTTATCGGGGAAGTGTTCGTTAAGCGCAAATTTATTGAGGCGTACAAGCTCATCAAAATCAAAATCGCCATTGGCTAAAGCGTAGCCGATACCAGAGAGAAAACCTCTGTCTGATATGACTACTTTATTTTTATTGGGCTCAACGACTTCTTCATAGTGCTCTGCACGATCAGCCAGAAAAAGAAGAAGCTCTGCACGTTTTGAAGCAAGTGAGTCTTCAAGGAGTATCTCACGTGCTTTAATGCCAAATTTTGTACCCCCTGGCTCTTTGGTGACGATGATGTCATGATACTTTTGGGCAAGTAGTTCTATCTGTGTACTCTTCCCACAGGTGTCTATGCCTTCAAATAAAATATACATTATTTGCTAAATCTCTCTATCATGTTAAGTGTGCTTGGGGATACTAGGTGATCAACCTTACCATTAAATGCCAAGATAGAACGTACTACGGAGGAGCTTACAAAGGCATGTTCAAGACTAGGCATAAGGTAGATGGTCTCCAGATCTTTTTTAAGCGAGGCATTGGCATAGCCCATTTGGAGTTCATACTCAAAATCACTCACGGCTCTAAGCCCACGCAAGACAATGTTTGCTCCTAAATCATCTGAGAGATCCACAAGAAGTTTGTCAAACCCAATCACTTCTACCTGTGGCAGATCAGATGTTGCAGCTTGTACCATCTGTACCCGTTGCTCTAAGGTAAACATAGGTTTTTTGGCTTCAGAGTCTGCCACTGCAACGATAATCTCATTAAACATATTACAGGCACGTTTGATAATGTCTAAATGTCCATTGGTAATAGGATCAAATGTCCCTGGATAGATTGCTCGTCGGTTCATTTAATGTTCTCCCCATCTTTCATATAAGTTAT
>CAZQOC010000224.1:0-2985 GCA_964594745.1 uncultured Sulfurovum sp. | reverse complement strand
TACTATGCATCGGAGCAGAAGGCGGGTGGATAGACTATGAAGTGGACTTACTTTGCAAGCATGGCTGTACAGCTGTGAGCCTGGGAGAAAGGATCTTGCGAACAGAAACAGTGGTGAGTGTGTTACTTGGGTCTTGGTTAAAGGTATGACAGTTACTTATCTCTCATCCTAAAAGCACTAAACGGCATAAGCAGACTTAAAATGAGAGAGGATGACCTGGGAAAGCTATATAGCAGTAGCCTGTTCCATTTTACCTTTTTGCCTAATGGAGCAGGTGAAATGGTGAGCTTAGCGTGAAAAACGGTGAGCATACAGGAGAACGTTTCTGTTTGAATCGTTGTTTTGGGTTAAAAAGTTATTTTTCTCCAGAACGCGTATAGAAGCTATATTTTCAGGGTCAACACCTGCCAATACTGCGGAGATATTGAGTTCTTTACATAGTTGCATAAAGCCTTGCACAAGTTCTGTTCCCAAGCCATTGTTCCACATGACCTTGGAAAGCAGATATCCCAATCTGTAGTTGGTACCGTTTTTGCTGTCGCCTTCTTTGAAAAATGTTACAATGCCTATGGGTTGGTTGGAGTCTTTTTCAACTGCAAGAAGACCATTGGCGTCACTGTTGATCTCGTCTATCCAAAATCTGGCTCTTCGTTTATCGTAACTTCCTCTCCACAGTGCAGGGAAGGTTTTGGTTACTTCAGGCTCCAGAAGCTTTTGGACGATACTTTCAAGATCGGGGTGATCAAGTTCTTTGGGGTCAAAAGCGTGCCATTCTTTGACTATCAGTCGTTCTGTCGTGTAGTGATACTTCACTTTGTATTCCTTCAAATACATCTATACTATAGTTAAGCTAAAAAATTTGAAAATTATAAATTATTTTTTCTGAAAATCAAATAAGTTTGGCATAGAATTGTCCATATTTTTCCGTACAACACATCGCACTTGCATTTTTATAGAAAAAACGAAGCCTATATGCCCCTGGTGGCGGTGTGACTGATGCTCAGTGAAGACCTACAAGTACCTGCCATAGGCGTGCAGATGTGTGAAACTTAAGAAAATTAGGCTATAAAAACATATTATTTTAACAAGTATAGAGTACTTATAGTGTACAATCCGAAAAAATCACGATGGCTTGAAAAGGACAGATAAATGCCAAATAATGACCAAACAACCGAAGAAAATACTCATCCCTTTGAAGTGATAACCTTCATCGATGAGGTTGCTTTCAACTATACACTCCCTGATGAAGATGAACCAAGAAGCATTGAGCATGAAGTGACCATCATTTGGGAAGATTCTCTGGAAAAGTTCTTTGAAGAACATGGGAAAGAGAAGCCCTACAAGGTACACCGTTTTAAACGCGAAAGAGAAAGAAACTTTTTTGTAGAGCAAGTAGAAGGTGAAATGGATGACCTCATAGACGAGGTACAGGAAGAGATAGCCAACAAAATGAAATTTGGTTTTGACTTTAGCGGACAGCTGCATAACGACGACTAAGTACTTTTCAGTACACGCATTGCATACTTGAACAGAGTATGACAAAAGGAAAGACTATGTATACCGTACAAGTAGAAAAAGAGTGTAGGTGCTTTCAAAAAAGTGAATACAAGAACAACGTGGCATTTGAGACGCAAAAAGATGCCTACCAATATGCAAATCTTGTGGCTGAGTTTATGAATGAAGAATTCTGCGGGACACATACATTTGAAGCACATAGGGCTGAAGAAAATAACTTTCTTATCACTGTGGCGATGAACCCTGATGTTGTTATACCGGGGTATAATCCCCATATTACTTGTGACTCAGGTGTCGGTTCTACGGACGCATGGTCTTTGGAGTCTACAGATAAGGACTAGTACCATACTTTTTTGTGTTCTGTAAAAAGCGGGGTGAAAGCCAAGACATCCAGACAGCAGTTAATAGTTTTTAGCTATCATTCTTTAATTAAATTATAGGATATTTTATGGATTTTTCGTCGTTGGAGACATGGGGATATTTGGCAGTAGCCTTTTTTGCATTTGGTGGTTCACTGTTTATAGTGGCTGCAGCGGGTGTATTTAGTTACATGGGAAAGATGGATCTGGCCACTGCACTGACTGTGGCTACTGTATCCAACTACCTTGGAGATATGTTTCTTTTCTACCTTGGGAAGTATCAGAAAAAAGAGATACAGCCTTACTTCGCCAAGCATAAACGAAAGATAGCTCTGGCTACACTCATCATGCGAAAGTATGGTGTCTGGGCGATATTTATACAGAAATTCCTTTATGGCATCAAGACGCTGGTACCACTCTCTATGGCACTGTCCAAATATGACTTTAAAAAGTTCGGGTTTTACAATGTCTTTGCCTCCATCCTTTTCGTACTCACCATAGGACTTTCTGCCTACTACTCAAGTGAAGCGATCATCTCACTTTTTGGCTACATCCAGGAAAACCCTTGGATCGCCCCTGTGATACTCTTCTCCATCTTGGGAAGTGTATGGTTCTTAATGGAGAAGATGACGAGGAAGAAGAAAAAGTAGACTTTTTAGCAGTGTTGCTTTAGAAATTTCCTAAGAATATTCATTGTGGCATTGATTCTCTTTTCTTTTTTTAGAAAAAAGAAAGAAAAAATCGTCATCCCTCTCAAATCGCTCCGCTTACAAAGGTGTTCGGGATGACAGGAGTACAGACTTCGTCTGATTCATAGAGAAGGCTTAGCGCTTACTCGCGACAAACTTTTCGATACGTCTAATACCCTCACGGATGGTTGTGATGTCTGTGGCAAAGGAGAATCTGAAGTATCCTTCAGCCCCAAACCCTATGCCGGGTACGACTGCCACGCCTGTGGCCTGAAGAAGTTCTTTACAGAACTCTATGGAGTCATTGGAAACATCTTTAATATTGACAAAGATATAGAACGCACCCTGCGGTTTAAGAACCGAGAGTCCATCGATCTCATTAAAGAGTCTGACTGCTTCTTCTGCTCTGCCTTCAAAGGCTT
>CAZQOC010000223.1:0-2991 GCA_964594745.1 uncultured Sulfurovum sp. | reverse complement strand
CCCCCCATCTTTTCATTTTTGCTGCTTTACGGTACTCAAAGGCTCTACCCATAAAAAATCCTTCATTAAAATATTGCGATATTATACTCCTAAGTCACTTTAAGCTACTATGCATACATGAAACTAAATGCATTAAAATTAACGAATCCATACTTAGAACTACCAGCAGAGTGCTATGACAGAGTTACTCCTTCGCCACTTGTAAAGCCATATCTCATTCATGCTAACATAGAAGTAGCAAAATTACTTGGACTTGATAAAGATGAACTACAAACAGAGGAGTTTGTTAAGCTGATGAACGGAGAATTTACTCCTGAAGGCTCAGATACCTTTGCTATGTGTTACGCAGGGCATCAGTTTGGGCATTTTGTGCCTAGGCTTGGTGATGGTAGAGCCATCAACATAGGTACAGTTAATGGTTTGCATCTACAGCTTAAAGGTGCAGGGGAAACCAAGTATTCACGTTCTGGAGATGGACGTGCTGTGTTGCGCTCAAGCATACGTGAGTACCTCATGAGCGAAGCGATGCATGGTCTGGGCATAGAGACTACCAGAGCTTTAGCCATCATAGGCTCACAACATAAGGTCTATAGAGAGAGTTGGGAGACAGGTGCCATTGTTCTGCGAGTAAGTCCAAGCTGGGTGCGTTTTGGGACCTTTGAGTACTTTTCGCATAAAAAGAAGTATGCAGAGTTAGAAGCTTTAGCTGACTATGCCATCGCAGAGAGCTACCCTCATCTTATGGGTGAAGCAGATAAATATTTGCATTTTTTTACAGAAGTGGTAGGTAAAACAGCTAGACTCATGGCGCAGTGGCAGGCAGTAGGCTTTCAACATGGCGTGATGAACACAGACAACATGTCCATACACGGACTTACCATTGACTACGGTCCTTACACCTTTTTAGATGACTATGATTTTGAAAACATCTGTAACCATACTGACCAAAATGGACGTTACAGTTTTGGTAACCAGCCTAACATCGGACACTGGAACCTCCAAGCCCTCATGGTAGCACTCTCCCCACTTGTTAATGCCCAGAGGTTAGAAAAAGTGTTAGAGCATTATCCAAGACTCTACACACAACGTTACCTCTATCTTATGGGAGAAAAACTAGGACTACAAAATGTCACGCAGGAAAAAGACCTAAATTTGTTTAAACATCTACTTGGTATGCTACAGGGACTTAGGGTAGATTACACGGTGTTTTTTAGAACACTTAGCCACTATGATGGTGACAGAACAGCACTGCTAAAGCTAGGACTCTACCATAAGCCGATGAATGATTGGTTAGACAGTTATGATGAAAGACTCCAAGAAGATACGTGGAGTACAGCACAGAGGCAAGCCTCTATGTTAAAGACTAACCCTAAATATGTGTTGAAAAACTATATGCTCCAAGAAGCGATAGATGCTGCCGAGGAAGGCGAATTTAAATTGATAGATGATTTGTTCACCATAGCACAAGACCCTTATGCAGAACACCCAGAGTTTGAAAGATGGGCAGGGGTGACACCCGATGTGTTTAAAAATGAGAAGTTGAGTTGTAGTTCATAGGGTGATGAAAGATATGATTAAGACTAATTGTCTATAATGTACTAAATAGACAAAAGGAACATGTATGACTACCATTACCGCTTCAGATTTAAAACAAAACACTATGCGATTACAAGATGCGCTTAGAGATGATTTGCTTGTGACTAAGAGAGATAAGCCTTTTGTCGTGGTGATGGATTATGAGAAGTATAGACGTTTAGAGAGTTATATCTCTCGTATGCAAGAAGAAGTTGTGGTAGATGATGGGTATCCTAGCATTTCTTTTAATGAATCTTGTGGTAGAGTAGCAGATGCTGTAGATAGGTATAGAAGTGCTAAAGGTAACTATACGGAGTTAAATGATACATATTGGGATAGTCTTGATGAAATCATAGACAATGCCAAAGGTGAAGAGTGAAGATAATAAAAGATGAGTACTTTACTCAAAATCTAGAACGTATTATCTTGTATATAGCAGATGACAGTAAACCAAGGGCTAGAAATTTTAGAAATAATTTGCATAAAAGACTTAACAGTTTAGATAACTTTCCGTATAAATTTAGAAAATCAATACATTTTGATAATGAGTATATTAGAGATTATATTTTTATGGGTTATACTATTCCTTATTTGATAGATGAGAAACGTGATGTGATAGTTGTGTTGGATATTTTTAAATGGGTGGAAAAGTGGAATCATGATAATAAAATATAAGTCAACTTTGGAAGATGCTATAAATGCTCATGAAAAATTATTTATGTCTCTGAATACAACAAGACGTAATATCTTAATAGGATTAGCAGGTGCACCAATATTTTTTGTGTTAGTGTATTTTTTAGAAGAGGATAAAGAGTTTTGGATAAGAATAATTTTTTCTTTTTTTATTGCTATTGCATATATTGTTTTGTATTTAATGTTTTATAAAAAGTCTTATCGATTTAACATTGAGAAATATATTATTGAATCCCGTGGTACAGAAGAAGAAGTTGATGTAGAATATGAATTGACACAAGAACAATTAATTTATAGAGAAGGTGGTCAATGTATAGGTTTTAATTGGACTACAGTAGTTGATGTTCAAGATAATGGTGAGGGTATTGAAATCAGATTTAAAAATAAAGCTATATCTATTCTTTGGAATAAAATATTTAAAAATAATGAGCAAAAAAAGGAATGGAAGAACTTTATATACGAGAGAATAAAATTTTCAACTTTAAACAAGGAACCAAAATGACCCTAGAACAACTACAACAAACCATAGGAGAAGAGGTAGGAGTATTGCTGTACTTCTCTGGAGAGAACTGTAACGTATGCCATGCACTACGTCCTAAGTTTAAAGAGCTGTTTGATGCTGAGTTTCCTCAGATTAAGCAAATCTATCTAGATGCCCATGAGAATGCAGAGATTTCTGCACACTACTCTGTGTTTTCTGTGCCTACGATGTTGGTTTTTTTA
>CAZQOC010000222.1:0-3010 GCA_964594745.1 uncultured Sulfurovum sp. | reverse complement strand
CATCATATGCTAATTCATGGAGTGTACTTACATCAATATACCCATTTTCAGAATCGTAAATTCTACCATCATAAGATAGTTCTCTTTCATATTGGTCTAGGGCTATTTTAAAATTTTCAAGTTTTATCATTTGACTGTTGATATTATTTTTAACAATCAAGTTTTGGGTTAAAATGCTTTTCCCTTCAACTTCAGACTCCTTCACCAAAGAACCTTGCATGCTGATGTCGCTTTCATTGTCTTTCACATTCAAATTTTCAAAACGTATGTCTAGTTTCGTTACATAGAAATCTTTAATTTCTCCAGGAAGGACTCCTCCTGCAGTCCAGTTGATTTCAGTATTCAAATTTTTATTATAGGTTGTGATAAATATTATCTTCCCCTGAAGAGTTTCCTCTCCATCATTAAAATTTGCAAATGTCATTGTTTTTTTTGTAGTTAAGTCATCTATATTTTCTTCTTCAACATCTACTGTACCGCCCACATCACCTTTTACTACTTTAAAATTTTGCGTGCCAGTCATTGGCTTAGAGGTTATTTTATTATTAGTATTATCTGCCAAACTGACAACATCACCATGCGGGATATCAATATCCCGCATAAAAGCTTTGACATCTTGCAAATTCAAGTTTGCAGGTTCTGTTTTGCCTTCATATACCAAACCGGCAGTAGACGATGAACCTCCACCACCACAACCAACAAGCACCAATCCACTCACAACCAACATCAATTTCAAAACTATTTTCATGATTTATTTCCCTAAATATTTTATTGTTACAAAGTATTATAGCAAAAAATAGTTAAAACACAAAATATCGTTTTTCTTGCTTTTTCTCACAAATGTGCTACAATGCCAAAAATCTCTTAGTTAAAGTAAGCATACAAATATGAAAAATTTAATCATCGTCGAATCACCGGCAAAAGCACGCACCATCACCAACTTCTTAGGCAAGGACTATAAAGTCATCGCCTCCAAAGGGCACATACGTGACCTTCCTAAAAGTACCTTTGGCATCACTGTAGATGATGAAACAGGAGACCTTGTACCTAAGTACTCCATCCCCAGAGATGCGAACCCTACAGTCAAAGAACTTAAAAAACTTGCCAAAGAGGCAGAAACTGTCTATATCGCGACCGATGAGGATCGTGAGGGAGAGGCTATAGGATACCACATCGCCAAAGCCATAGGCAAAGAACCTACAGCACTTCCACGTATCGTCTTTCATGAGATTACCAAGTCTGCCATACAGCATGCACTCGAGACACCTAGAAAAGTAGATATGGATTCTGTAGATGCACAGCAGACCAGACGTTTGCTAGACCGTATCGTGGGGTATAAACTCTCTCCCCTTCTTGCTTCTAAGATACAAAAAGGATTAAGTGCAGGTAGGGTACAGAGTTCAACCCTTAAACTTGTGGTGGACAAAGAACGAGAAATCAAAGCCTTTAAGCCTGAAGAGTTTTGGACCATAGACGCACTGTTTGAGAAGAACATAGATGCAAGTATCTATGACTATAATGGACTCAAAATAGAAAAACTCACCATTAAGACAGAAGCAGATGCTACTGAGATAGTCACTTCTGCAAAGGAAGAGTCGTTTGTTGTAGCTTCTATAGACAAAACAAAGCGTAAGACCAAAACACCACCGCCGTTTATGACTTCTACGCTACAACAGGCAGCGTCCACTCAACTAGGCTTCTCTCCTAAGAAAACCATGATGGTAGCACAAAAGCTCTATGAAGGTGTCAAAACAGACAAAGGCACCATGGGAGTTATCACCTATATGAGAACAGACTCGATGAACCTTGCCAAAGAAGCTGTAGAGGCGGCCAGAGAGTACATTAAAACGGCTTACGGAGACAAATACCTTCCTGCTAAGGCAAAGTCTTATGTCACCAAGTCAAAAGGCGCACAGGAAGCGCATGAGGCTATCCGTCCTACGATGGTGGAATTTGATGCCAAGATGGCAGCAGATTATCTCTCTGTTGATGAACTCAAACTCTACAGACTCATCTATAACCGCTTTTTAGCCTGTCAGATGACAGAAGCTCAAATCGAGTCTCAAACTATCTTGTTTAAGGGTGATAAATGTACGTTTAAAGCTTCTGGGCGTAAGCTTATTTTTGATGGTTTTTACAAAGTCACAGGACATGGAGACAAAGATAAACTACTTCCAGACCTTACTAAAGGACAAGCCGTAAGCCTAGATGACATTAAGCAAGAACAACATTTTACCGAACCCCCTGCACGATACAATGAAGCCAGTCTCATTAAAAAGTTAGAGTCCCTTGGGATCGGGCGTCCAAGTACCTATGCCCCTACTGTGACCACACTGCAAACACGTAAGTACATCGAGTTAGAAAAGAAGCGTATCCACCCAACCGAGATAGCCTTTACCGTCACAGAGATGCTAGAAAAACACTTCCCTGAGATAGTGGACTCTGGATTTACCGCAAATATGGAAGAAACCCTCGATGAAGTAGCCGAAGGGAAAACAGATTGGCAAACGATACTTAAAGCGTTCTACACACCATTTTTACAAAAAGTAGAAGAAGGTAAAAAAAGTATCAAGTCGCTTAAAGTTGCCATACCTACAGGAGAAGACTGTCCTAAATGTGGTTCTGAGTTACTCTTACGTAAAGGGCGTTATGGTGAGTTTATCGCTTGTTCCAACTTTCCTAAATGTAAGTATACAAAGAACACCGATGGTACAGAAGTTGAAGGCCCTGAAGAGACAGATGAAAAATGTGAGAAGTGTGGTTCGATGATGGTCATCAAGAACTCCAAACGAGGAAAGTTTCTTGCATGTTCTGCCTACCCTAAGTGTAAAAATGCCAAATCGCTTGAACCAGCGAAAGAACTTACCGTACCTTGTCCAGTGTGTGGAGGCAAGCTCCAAGAACGTCAAGGAAGACGTGGTAAATTCTTTGGGTGTGTGAACTACCCTAAGTGTAAGTTTGTCGCCAATTTTGAACCTGTTGATAAAAAATGTCCTGAGTGTGGGTACCT
>CAZQOC010000221.1:0-3028 GCA_964594745.1 uncultured Sulfurovum sp. | reverse complement strand
TAATGGTGGCGTGGATGCAGCGAATCTTGAACGTGCAAAAGTAAATTATATGATGGTTGAAAATCAAGTGGATTTAGCAAAAAGTGGCATTGCCCTAAAAGTTAAAAAGTTAAAAACAGAAATACTTTCGTCGAATGATGATGTAAAAAGTTTTAAAAAACAATATAAATTTGCCCAAAAAGTGTATGAAAACTATAGAGGACGCTATAAAGAGGGGTTAGTATCTATTTCTGATGTCCTTATCAAACAGTCAAAAGAGTTAGAAATTTTATTGAAACTTTTAACAGTTAAAAATAAACGTAATACAAAAATATTTGAATTAAACAGTATTTTAAATGCAGGAGGTAATGTATGACAGGTATGCTAAAAACACTCACAGCAGTCGTTCTTGTGGCTACAACAGTGAATGCCGTAGAGATAAACCTGAGCGGATCAGTAGTTTCAGATAACCAGAAGATGTTAACAAGTCGTTATATGGGATATGTTAAAAAAATGGCTGTCTCTGAAGGTGATATTGTTAAAAAAGGACAACTCATTTATGAGATTGATTCTAAAGAAATAGAAGCAGCGGAAAGACAAGTTGATTTGGCGATTTCCCAGGCAAGACTTGCTTTGCAAATGAATCGAAATCAATATAATAATGTACTCACTAACCTTGCAAGACATAAACGACTCTATGCCAAAAAAATGGTTTCTAAATATGAGTTAGAAAATTTACAACTTGCGGCAAAAAATCTTAAAGATATGGTGAAAATTTCAGAAGAACAAGTCAACCAGGCATTGGCTAAAAAAGAAGAAGTCTTAAATCAGTATAATTATTTAAAAATTACTGCACCCAATGAGGGCGTTATTGTTGCTAAAAAACTTAATGAAGGTGAGATGGCAATTCCTGGTATGCCAGCCGTTATTTTGACAGATTTAAGTAAGTTAAAAATTGTAGCTGAACTTAGTGAGACACAATTGAAATATATCAATATGCATAAAAAAGTTGTGATTGAGATACCTTCTATAGGGCTACATACAGAGGGTGAGATTACTTCTATCATTCCGAATTCAAACCCCATGACACATAAATTTAAAATAAAGATGTCATTTAATGCAAAAGATCGTTCAGTATATCCTGGTATGTACACTAAAATTATTATAAGGTAAGGTGTTTTTTATGGAAAATAAAAAAGAGTATAAGGTTATCAATATTGCAGGAACGCTAGCAAAAGGATTTTTACGTAATCCTCTGACTTCTGTATTGGGTGCATTTTTACTGATTATGGGATATATGGCACTCAGTACTATGCCAAGAGAAGAAGATCCGCAGATTGCCATCTCTGGAGGTGCTGTAATCGTTGCAATGCCTGGGGCTACGCCTAAAGAGATAGAAAATATTATTGTAAACCCATTGGAGCGTAAATTGCGTGAAGTTCATGGGATAGAACATGTTTATGGGATGGCAATGGACAATGTAGGCATAGTCAATGTGATGTATTATATTGGGGAAAATAGAGAAGATTCTAACCTTAAACTCTATGATAAAGTGATGCAAAATATGGATCAAATGCCTAAAGGTGTGATGCAGCCTATCATTAAACCTTTTGATATTGATATTGATATTCCTATTGTGACTGTAGCATTTTATCCTAAAGAGGGAAGTACGGTAGATGATGTCAAAATGTTTGATATTGTACGAAAGGTACAACAACATATTAATGCTGTTGAAAATGTGGCGAAAACCACACTTAAGGGTGCACGTAAGGCACAGTACAATATTACTGTCGATATGGGGAAGCTTTCTGCCTATCATCTTTCTTTGGGGCAGATTATGCAAGCAGTCCAATCTGTTGCAGTCGATGTGCCTGATGTTAAGGGAAGAACAAAGACCAATAAACTTGTCATTTTTGGTGTAAAAAATGCTATTGAGAATGTGGAAGATGTTGGCTCAGTTATTGTTGCACAATATATGGGGTCACCTATTTACCTTCGTGATGTGGCACAAGTAGAAGAAGGAATAGACATTCAAAATTTCAAGACAGCAGAGTTACTCTTTAAAAAAGACAAAAATGCAACACTCAGTCCCAATACACATCAAATCACATTGACTATTGCCAAACTAGCAGGAACCAATGCTGTATTTGTCTCCAAAGATGTAGAAGAGGTACTAAAAGAGTATGAGCCAGAATTTGAAAAAGAGGGTATTGGGTATTTAATTACGAGAGATTATGGAGAAAGAGCCAATGAAGCAGTAAATGAGTTGATGATGCACCTCATGATTACTATTGCTATTATTGCGATTATGCTTATATTCGCTTTGGGTTGGAGAGAATCGATTATTGTTACTTTCTCTGTGCCAGCTATTTTGTCCGTAACACTGTTTACTGCATGGATGACGGGACAAACCATGAATAGGATTACCCTTTTTGCACTCTTGCTGTCATTGGGTCTTTTGGTGGATGCAGCCATTATTGTGATTGAAAATATCCATAGACATCTGCATGCACATGATGCTGCCGATAAAGAGATGGATGCTTTACTAATAGAAGCGACAGATGAGATTGGTGCACCCACCAATATCGCAACACTTGCTATTATTTTGACGATGGTGCCTATGGCATTTGTGGGAGGAATGATGGGCTCATTTATGAAACCAATTCCTTATAATGTACCTGTTGCACTGATTGCCTCTTTGTTTGTAGCATATATTTTCACACCATATCTTAGTTTAAAACTTCTCAAAAAGCCAGAACATCATAGTAAGCATAAGCATGCAAAGGGAGAAAAATAATGGGAAATCTTGAAAATATTATTTATGGTATACTTGATAAAAAGATAACAAAAACGTTGGTGATTGCCCTAACTGCTGCTGCCTTTGTTCTTTCTTTACTTATGTTCCCCACTAAGTTAGTACTTGCAAAAATGTTACCAGGGAAAAGTGATAATACTTTTTCAATCTATGTAGATACTCCTGCAGGTTCAGCCATAGAACAAACCAAACAGGTAAGCTCATGTGTGATTAATATTTTGAAAAAAGAAAAAG
>CAZQOC010000220.1:0-3029 GCA_964594745.1 uncultured Sulfurovum sp. | reverse complement strand
GCTTTTTAAGCGCATTTACAAACCCTCTCTCGTTTTTGTAGTAGGCGATTTTTTAGAAGAGGTAGACTTCTCTTTACTTGCTCAAAAACATGAAGTGATTGCTGTTATCATACGCAACAAAGAAGAAGAAGCTCCAACAGCCTTAGGAGAAGTCACACTCTCTAACCCTAAAGATAAAACTACCATGGAAACATACTTTGCAAAACGAAGTATAGTAAAGTATCTTGCAAAACTAAAAGAACATGATGAAAAATTAATAGAACACTTTTCAAGTCATGATATACGGTATGTGAAGATATGTACTGAGGATGAAGTAGTAAGTAAACTCATAACATTATTTATATAGAAAAAAGAAGTTAATTACCCTGCCTTATAAACTTAAAATAGCGTACTAGTCTTGTCATCATTATTATCGATAACAAGATGAATATAAAGTATTCCAAGAAGCAATACAGCAATAACAATCCCTTTAGTTGTATCTTCAACAACTTTTTTATCTACTTTTACATAACCAGGAGAATTTGTTTCAGGAGACGGTTCAACTTTTTGAAGACATCCTTATGTCATAAGCATTACCAATACCATAAAAATTTTTAAACTTTTTTTCACTAAAAACCCCAAGCTTTACACAAACAACAAAAACGCAAAGACCACAAACAAAATAAAGTGTAAAAATCCTTCAAGCACATTGGTCTCTCCATCTGAAAAGTTGACAATGCTTAACAAGAGTGTAAGCCCCAACATCACACCTTGAATAGACGTTAAAGAGAGATTGAGTTCTAAACCATAGTAACGGGAGACAAGTATCACCGCAGGGATGGTCAGCAAGATAGTTGCCAAAGATGCCCCAAGCGCAATATTAATCACAGTTTGCATACGGTTGTCTACGGCCGCACGTACTGCTGTAATGAGCTCAGGTGCTGCAGAGATAACAGCGACACCTACTGCTCCTATAGCAAGAGGTAAACCAAAGCTCTCTAGGGTATTGCCCATAAACACAGAGAGTATCTCTGCAAGCACTCCTATAATGATGATAGACACCACCAAATTAAATGCATGGTACCAAGCATTTATTTCAGCATGGGGCACACATACACCATTTTCATCACAGTTTTCTTCTTTATCTTCATACTCGAAAAAATATTTATGTGATTTGAGCTGAATACGTGTAAACACAATGTAAAGCAAAATAAACATCACCACATTAAACATCATAAACCTATCGTGGTGGGCAGGATTAACAAAATGAGGGAGTACCATCGCGATCCCTATAGCAACAAGCAACATAGAGAGGTAGGAGTTAGAAGAGTCCACATTGTACGGTTGTTCTCCGTACTTCAATCCTCCAATGATGGCTGCAATCCCAAGCAGACCGTTGATGTCAAGCATAATCGCAGAGTAAATAGTATCACGCGCAAGCACTGGACTCTGGGCATGCATCATCATAATCACAATAATGACTATCTCCACAACGACTGCAGAGATAGTCAGTATCAACGTACCATAAGGCTCACCAAACTTCTCTGCAAGCATCTCTGCATGATGTGCCACAGACATCGCAGAATACATAATCACAACAAACAGTATACCAAGACCTAGTAAATTTCCTGCCGTGCTGTGTACTAAAGCGTGTTCAAAATGGCTAATGCCGAAGTAGGCAAGTATGGCTAAAAAAAGACTGTATTCTTTTGAAAAATTTTTAAGTATTTGCATATTAGTTTAAAATATCCTCATAATTTTTATCTGCATTGAGTTTAAGTTTCCCTTCTATCTTCATAAGGCGTTCATCGCCTTTTTTATATGCTTTTTTCAGACGTTTTACTACTTTCTCTTGGGTTTTTTCTTTTCTAATATCTGCACGTTTAAAAAACTTTTTCAATCCTATCCATTTTACTTCAGCATCTTCTACCTCATCACTGTGTATCTCTATGGCATCATCTTGTATTTTATTTTTGTGTTCTAGCTGATGTATGTAGAGTGTACGCATCTCATGAAATGCATCTTTGAGTAAATCTATCTCACCACGAAGCGTAGTTGATATTTGTTTATTGGATTCTTTTAAATCTACTACCGTTTCTTTGAGTACAGCTATCGTTTCATCTTTCGCTTGAAGAAGTGCTTTGTAATCTTTTTGTACACTATTTGTCTCTTCAACTTTGGTCTGCTCTACCTTTGACTTTGGTTTCACCGAAGGAGTAGCCTCTTTCTTTGTCGGATTGTCAACCACAATGTAAAGTTTACCTTCTACATTTTTAGAGGCAAGTATGCCTCTTTTTATCTTTGCATACACTGCTTGTCGAGAGATACCCAGTTCTTTAGCATACTCTGCAGGCTTCATCAACTTTTCCATCTTTATCCCTATGATTTACAATTTTGTAAATCATAGCATAAGTTTTATGAAAGGTTGACAGAAATATCTTCCAGCTTATTCTTTTCTTAAAATATAATGTTTTACTCTTCTATCTTGCCCTCATAAAACTTTCTTAACCATCTATCCATAGGATTAATCAATCTATACATCACTGGTACTACCAACAAAGTGAGCACCATAGAGCTCAAAAGCCCTCCAATGATAGAAATAGCCATAGGTGCATTGGTCTCACTTCCAATGCCTGTTCCAAAAGCCAGTGGCACCATAGCAAATATCATGGCAATCGTGGTCATAAGAATAGGTCTGAGTCTTTTTTCTCCAGCTTCAAGCAAGGCATCATCGGCACTTTTACCGTTTTCCATGGCATGGTTGGCAAAGTCCACCAGTAACACAGCATTTTTCCCTACCATTCCCATCAGAAGCATAAAGCCAATCATCACAAAAAGAGAAAACTGTAAACCACTCAAATAGAGTGCCAACATCACACCTATGATACTCAACGGCAATGCCATCATGATGATAATAGGCTGAATAAGCGACTCATACAAAATAGCCAAAATAATAAACATCAAAATCACAGAAAGTCCCAGTGCGGCACCAAAGGCATTGGCTGTTTTTTCCATCTCTTCGGCAAACCCTGTAAATCTATAGCTCACCC
>CAZQOC010000219.1:0-3041 GCA_964594745.1 uncultured Sulfurovum sp. | reverse complement strand
TATAGTCAAAAGGTTTCTATTTGTCAATAGATTTACGAAAAAAAATAAAAAAAGTCTATTTCTTCCCTAGTTTAGAGGGTCTTTACCTCTGAATGAGTATAATAATTACAACTAAAAAAAGGAAGTGTGATGAATGGTATCTTTGAACAAATCAACAGTATTTTAGGTTCAGTGTTTTTCTTTGATGTATTTTTTGGGCAGGTAGAAGGCTCGAGTATGCCTTTAATAGTAGCATGGCTCATCGCTGGAGGTGTGTTTCTTACCTTTCGTTTTGGTTTTATAAATGTGCGCATGTTTTCACATGCCTACAAAATCATTACAGGTCAATACAGAACAGCGGATGATGTAGGAGAAATTACCCCTTTTCAGTCTCTAACCACTGCGCTTTCTGCTACGGTTGGACTGGGAAACATTGCAGGAGTAGCCATTGCCATTGCCATTGGGGGTCCAGGCGCAACCTTTTGGATGATATTGGCAGGGTTCTTTGGGATGACACTTAAGTTTACAGAAGTCACCCTCGCCCAACTCTACCGTGAAAAAAGACCAGATGGACGCATCATGGGTGGAGCGATGCAGTATCTCTCCAAGGGTCTGGCTTCTAAAGGACATGAAAAACTTGGTAAAACTCTTGCGATTATATTTTCCATCTTAGCCATAGGGGGGTCTTTGGGTGCAGGAAATGCTTTCCAAACATCACAAGCTATGGGAGCCCTTTCTGACCGAGTTCCTTTCTTTGAGACCTACCCTATTGTCTTTGGGCTAATCATGGCTACATTGGTCGGTTTTGTGATTATAGGGGGTATTAAGCGTATTGCACATACCGCGGAGAAGATTGTGCCTGCTATGGTCTTTATCTATTTACTTGCTTCACTATGGATACTCATCGTAAATGCTCCTATGGTACCCCATGCTATTAGCACCATTTTCCATGAAGCTTTTGCTCCTACTGCTGCTGCAGGTGGGCTGGTAGGAGTACTTGTGCAGGGCTTTAAGCGTGCGGCATTCTCTTCTGAAGCTGGTATCGGGTCTGCGGCCATTGTGCACTCCACTGCTTCAGTCAAATATCCTGTACGACAAGGGATGGTTGCACTCTATGAACCATTTATCGATACCATCGTTATCTGTACCATGACAGCACTTGTCATCGTGACCACAGGTGTCTATGATGCACATGGTGCGTTTGCAGATTTAGTAGCAGCCAAACAAGGTGCGGCACTTACTGCAGCGGCCTACGGCACGGTTATCTCATGGTTCCCTATCATTCTCTCATTTTCCATCGTTCTCTTTGCCTTTTCTACGATGATTTCGTGGTCATACTATGGAGAGCGTTCTTGGACATACCTCTTTGGAGAAAAATATACACTGCTCTATAAACTCATTTTCATCTCATTTACTGTCATAGCATCAGTCACCAGTGCCTCTGCTCTACTCGACTTCTCTGACTTACTCATACTTGCTATGGCTCTACCAAACCTTGTTGGTTTATATATGTTACAAGGGGATGTGAAAGAGAACCTTACAGAGTACCTGAAAAAGTGGAAGTCTGGGGAGTTAGACAGAGAGTGCATCGCTAAAGGGGTTTGCGAAAAACCCGAGTGATTTAAAATCTATATAGTCGCTTTAGTTTGCTGTAGATTTGGCTCAAGGGCGTGAGTGTAGAGCAGGAGCTTACAGATAGTATGTGACTAAACGAAACGAAGCTCTTTAGTCAAAGGTATAGCGAAATAAAGTAGCTATACCATTTCTACGCCGCGCTCACCTTTGGCTAAAGCACCGATAACATAACCATCAGTATTTGCAAGTACTGCATCTACATTTTCAGGTTCTACGACCCATACCATACCTACACCCATGTTAAAGGCTCTAAACATCTCTTCTTCTGCCACATACTGAGACATAAACTCAAAGATAGGCAATACACGGATAGCATCTTTGTTTACAATCGCTCTCATACCCTCTGGAAGGACTCTAGGAAGGTTTTCTACGATTCCCCCACCTGTGATGTGGGCTAAGGCTTTTACGTACTGTTTATTGGCTTTATACTCTTTGACGTAGATACGTGTTGGTTCGAGTAAGGTATCTACAAGTGGTTTACCTTCAAACTCAGTCTCCAAATCCATCCCTAGTTTGTCAAAGAAAAGTTTTCTAACGAGTGAATACCCGTTTGAGTGTACACCAGAACTTGGCATGGCGATAAGCACCTGCCCCTCTTTTACATTTGCTACCGTATCCATTTCTGAACGTTCTGCGATACCTACCGCAAAGCCTGCCAAGTCAAAGTCATCTTCAGAGTACATCCCTGGCATCTCAGCCGTTTCTCCACCAACGAGTGCACACTCTGAACGTCTACAACCTTCAGCGATACCTGCGACCACATCTTTGGCATTTTGGGGAAGTAGTTTACCTGTTGCATAGTAGTCAAGGAAAAACATCGGTGTACCGTTGTTACAAATGAGGTCATTGACACACATTGCGACAAGGTCAATACCTACCGTGTCAAGTCTACCACTCTCTATAGCGATACGAAGTTTTGTACCTACACCATCGGTTGCAGATAAGATAACTGGCTCTTTGTATCCAGTTGGCAGTGCATACGCACCTGCAAATGATCCGATGCCACCAATGACATTGTTATCAAACGTTGATTTTACATCACTTTTGATGGCTTCTACAAACTCATTCCCTGCATCGATGTCTACACCGGCATCTTTATATGAAATATCTGACATTAGTTATTATCCTTAGGAGTGTTTTTCATTGCTTCACATGAAGGGAATATTTTTTTAAGCACGATAAGACCTGGGCACCACCCTGTAAGTCCTGCAATCACAAGCATAACCATCATTCCAAACTGTAAAACAAAGGCTGCTTGAAGCATGAGCTGATCACCACCCATGCCCATACCTGCTAGTCCCAGTACAAAACCTAAAATACTTGCTTGTATTAAACGTTGTATCTTTTCAGCACACATTTAAAATCCTTCATAAAAAATTACGCGTATTATATCTAAGTTTAGCTGTTGAGTTTTCTTCCTAACTTTT
>CAZQOC010000218.1:0-3043 GCA_964594745.1 uncultured Sulfurovum sp. | reverse complement strand
ACCGTACCAAAGCGAAGCTCCACACTTAGATGAGAAGTGACATCCAGACTCAAGAAGTCCCGTTCTTTTTTGTAGTTGGGTAGTTTAACTTTAAGTGCTTCCAGTTTTTTCTTGGCAGACTCCTGTGGTGGTAGATTATACTCAAAGCCTATTGAAGCCAGCTCAAGAGGAAGAGTTTGCGTACTTTGAGCATCTACCTTATGAATAGCTTCATAGTTTGTGGCATAAAGTTTATGCTCTGCCATACTATACTCTTGAATATGTTCTTTTCTAAAAAGTGTTTTGGCTTTGTTGTAAAATGGGGTAAAAACCAAGTATGGTGTGCCATCCTCTTTGAGCACCTCGTAAGGGTTAAAAATATAAATATCATGCAGGTATCTAAAGTGTAAGATATGAGATACTTTAATGTCTCTCTCTTTGGCATAAGAGTCATAATCTCCAGAGGCTAAGACTTCATCAAACCCTTGGGCTTCAAGCATTGTAAATATCTCTATCGGATTCCCCCAAAATATCTTGAGATCTAGCCCTATTTTCTGCAGATTGAATTTAAGACTTATAACATTATCATAGATAAACGAAACTCGCCGATCATCAGATGGAAGCGAATTCAATATATTTGTATCAAATATAAAGATAGGCAAGACTTCACCACCCCAAGATAGCAAAGGGTTGTCATCGATTCTCAGATCACGCCTGAACCATAAGATACGTTTCATTTTCCGCTTTTTATATCTGAACGAAGTGCCAGCTCTTTAGGATAGGGATTTATAAACTTTTGCTGAAGCAGATACTCAACTTGATGCTCTTTGGCAAACATATGAATTATCTCAAGAGGTACAATGAGTGGAACAATTTTGTTTGCATACTCTTCTATCTTTTCATGCAGCATCTCTTTTTCTATTTCTGTAATATTACCTTTAAGAAAACCTGCCATATGCTCAAGGACATTTCTATTTTTTCCAATAGAGCTCTTTTGGGCGATGGCAGTTTTAAAAAGGATTTCATACTCTCTAAGGATCTCATCAAATGCTAAGCCCTCATGGTTGCCGACTATCTGACCTAATTCTCTGTACATAATATCGTTTTTGGCTTGAAGCATAAACTTATAAGACTTGTGAAATGCAACAAGTTTTCCCATAGTAGGTTCTGCTGCTTTAAAGTTTTCAAAGTTATCATATGCGAAAAGCTGCATTATAAAGTTCTCTCTAAGCCATGGGTCATTCAACCTTCCCTCTTCTTCCATCGGCAAAAGTGGAAAGTGCTCTTTACACAACTTTGCAAATAGACCATCATCTTTTTTTAGGGCGTGCCCATTATCTCTGTAGACAATTGCACTACCAAGACCACAACTAGGTGACTTGGATTTAAATATAATAGCACGGATAGGCTCTTTATTTAGATTTACTAGTTCATAATTTGCAGCTTGCGAGAGTGGATTAGTAACATCACTTAAATCCTTACTACTTTGAACAGAATAGCTCTCTTCACCCTCTTCCACCAATCTGATGGTAGGCCTAGGGGTGCCAAAAGCCAAATTCTCAGGACAAAAGGAGATAAAATCAACATACTTTCCCAAATCTTGGGTGATGAATCTATCATGTTTGTGTTGTCCGTCAAACCGTATCTTCTCTCCCAAGAGGCATCCTGAAACCGCTATCTTCATCGTTTATCCTTTTAACTATCTATTAGTGTAAAAAAGCTGTTTTAAATTTTTCTTGCTCCAAAGATGTAACACCTATATCACTAAAAAATTCTAATATAGGTTCCGACTTTTTATAGGTAGAGCTATAGTTTTCATTAAAACACCCCAGTGTTGCTTTAAGTATATCATCCATAAGTGGTGATTTTTCTTCTTTTGTATGAGAATAATAGACATCCATTGCATCTTTAGGATGCTCAGTTATATGTTTGATAGACTCTTTAACTGCTTTATCAAAAGTGTCACATATCTCTTTGTTTGCATGATAAAACTCTTTATTTACAAAAATATCTAGTGCGGAAAAGTTAGCAAATCCTGCATTTTCTGCATCAAGATAGAGAACATCCAACCCTTCATGCTGAGCCTCTATACCTTCAAAATTATAAAAGTATAGCCATCCTCCATCTGCCCCTTCTTTCATATGTTTAATATGCTCAAAGCCATTTGGCTCGAAGTGAACCTGCTCTCTAGGAACTTCAATCCCCTCTTTGGCAAAATATCGACGGATTATCTCAAAGCCTATGGTATTAGTTACCTCGTTAGATACAGGTGTGGTGATGGTTATTGTTTCACCATTTTTAACCTTGTCGTAGGTCTCTTTTTTGAGCAATACACCACCCTTGGTCTCAAAGTATGTACCTAAAGAGAGAAGCTTTTCATTAAACTGCTCTATAAGATGTAAAGGCTCATTGGTAGCAAACTGAATATTCCCGGCAATAAGTTCATCAAGTCCATCATAGTGCTCATCTGGTACAATAAGTTCAAGTTTTATGCCGTATTTTGCAAAGTAACCTCTGTGTATGCCTACCAGAAAAGGCAAGTGATCAGGATTCAAAAACCATTCAAAAGCTATTTTTAGTTTCATATTTTCATTCCTTTTATAAGATTTAATACATTTTGCCGTGTATTTCCAATAAATGCTGCACTTACCACGGCAATCATATCAGTGTTGGTGGCAGAAATTTCTGCTATGTTTGTCTGATTGATCCCGCCTATAGCACAAATAGGGATATCCAATGCCTCTTTGGCTTTACGAAGCACATTTATAGAGACGACACCTGAATGTGGCTTGGTCGGGGATGGAAAAAAAGAGCCAAATGCCACATAATCTGCCCCTTCCTTCTGCGCTTCAAGAGCTTTTCGGATACTTCCATAACAAGAGACACCAATGATTCCTTTTGGAAATATTTTTCTAGCTTCCTCTAAGGGCATATCATCTTTTCCTATATGTAGCCCGTCTGCCCCGATATGGGCAGCCAAATGGGGTCTGTCGTCAATGATAAAAGGAACATCATATTGGCTACAAAGCACCTGCAATGCTCTACATGTCTCTTTGACTTCTTC
>CAZQOC010000217.1:0-3071 GCA_964594745.1 uncultured Sulfurovum sp. | reverse complement strand
ATATTTTTTTCTTGCATTTATCCCTCAATTTCTAATTTCTAATTTCTAATTTCTAATTCTTCTGCTATTATATCAAATAAAAAACTATATTATATACAGGAGCGAAAGAGATGTCTGCACTTCAACGACTACAAGAAAAAATAGAACAATGGAGACGTGACCACGATGAATTAAAAAGACAAAATGCTGACTTGAAAAGCCAACTTGCAGGTGTTGCAGGGGCACACGAAGCAAAAGAAGCATTGCGTTTAGAACTTGAAAACACAAAAAGTCAATGCCAAAGTCATGAAGAGAGCATCACTTCCTTACAACAAGAGTTAAAAGAAAAAGATGAAGAGATAGAAAAAATCATCGCGCAAGTCGAAAGTTTACTGTCATAATACACATTATATAAGGGAAAAAGATGAAAAATGTTGCACTTACCGTTTCAGGTAACCGTTATGAAATCAAACTTGAAGATGCTTTTGCTGACTTTGTAAACAAAGACCTGCAAGAAGCAGGTGTGAACTTAAACACCGACAACAAGCCCGACAAACTCCTCAAAGCCTACTTACGTCTAGCCAAACAGGCAACCTCTTATGAAGATGAGATAGAACTGCTCATAGAAACACTCGATGGACTTTAAGGAAAATTTTTATCCTTTGACATTTTTGACATTTTTTCTGCTATACTTTCAGTAGGTCAGTTATTGAACTGATACTAAAACATTTTAACAGGAGTTAATCATGAATAACATGAGACGCGGATTCACAATGATCGAATTGATCTTTGTAATTGTAATTATCGGAATTTTGGCAGCGGTAGCTATCCCTAAACTAGCAGCAAACAGAGATGATGCTACAGGAGCAGTATGTGCGAGTGAAGTAGGAAACCTTGTTTCAGAACTTACTTCAAGCTATGCAAAAGAAGGTTATACTGATTTTAGAGCACTTACGATAGGTGCAATTAGTAATGCAAATACAGGTGTAAGTGAGGGAGATACTGGAAATGGATCATCTGGTATAGACCAGGCTGCAACAGCTAAATTGGCAGCGGCATTAGATGGACCAATTATTTATTACTGTGAAGGTCAAGAAGCGGCGAGTATAGGTCATACTACTCTTTCTGGTAAAGATTACAATCTTACTATTACACCTAAATCAGGTGCAGCAAACCCTGCAGCAGTAGCAGCAGCAGCAGCAATTGCGAAAAACTATAAAACGTCAGAAGGTACTACAGTAAATTTACCACTTTCTTACTAGGCTCCTGTAGTAAAATAAGAAGTTTATTACTTCATTCCACTTCTTCGGAGGTGGAATATCTTTATACTAAACTTTTCAAATATATCCTCTACAATAAATTGCTATTTTGACATTTCCTTGACATTTTTTTGTTATGATATATTGTACTAAGGAAAAATAATGAAAAAAGCTTTCACTATGATAGAATTAATTTTTGTTATTGTCATTATTGGTATATTGGCAGCTGTTGCCATGCCAAAGCTATCATCACACAGAGACACTGCAACAGCAGGTATATGTGCTGAAGAAATTGCTAGTATTGTGAATGAAATAATTACAAGATATGGAAAGCTGGGTTATACAGAGTTTCAAGCACTAACAATATCTGCCTTGAGCAATACTAAAACAAGGGCACTTCCAGCCAATAGTGATTCAGGTATTACAGAAGATGGGATGGCTAATGTAATTTCTGGTATTAACTATATTTGTGAAGGTGGTGCTACCGCAACTTTAGGTTTTACTACGTTTTCAGTTGGAAGCAAAGAGTATAATTTGACAGTTACCCCAGTGAATACCTCCGATGTGCCTGCTGCATTTATTGCATCAGAAATAATTGCAAAAAATTTTAAAATTAGTCAAAATAGCACAATAAATATTCAACTCTCAAAATAGGTTAAACGATTAAGTTTATAGTTATTTATGATACAATTAAAAAAAGGAAAGGTAGTATTATGTTAATTCAAAATCATAAAGCATTTACTATGATAGAACTAGTATTTGTTATCGCAGTGATAGGTATACTTTCTGCAGTGGCTATACCAAAATTTGCTGTGAATCGTGATGATGCCGTAGTTTCAAAAGCCAAAGCGACAGTAGCAGCTGTACGTAATGCAGTAGCGACAGAAAGACAAAAACGTACCTTACGTGGAAATTTCGATAGAATTTTTAAACTTTCTAAAAATAATGGATATGACAAACCTATTTTTGATGCATTTGATGGAAATACGAGTAATTCAGTATTGGAGTATCCGTTGCAGTCATGTAAAAATGCAACAGCACAAGGTTGCTGGAAAGAAACCACAACAGGTACAAAAGTAAGTCCTGTCAGTGAATATACATATAAAATGCCAGTTTCTGGAAGCGTTATATTTGAACTTAGAAATAATAGATTTGACTGTAAAGACCTGACAAATACAAACTGTATAGAACTTACAAGATAACTTGCACTACTACAAAATTTCTCTTCTAAGATCAAGCGCGCCAAGCTTGACTTACGCTTCTCTTACATCTATCTCAAGAGGTAGTATCATTTCTGTACCTCTTAAAACTACGGTTAAAGATGCCGTTGTTTTAAGTAAAGTGGAAAAGCCTACCTTTGATACAGAATCTATAGTTTCCATTTCGGATAGGTATTATACACAAGAACAAATGGACATAGCCAAATTTATAAGCGAGTATTATTTTTCTTCTTTTTCGGAGGCGATTTCGTTATTTTTACCATATCGTGTAGGGGCGAACCCATGTGTTCGCCCTTTGGATGAAAATGAAATTAAAATATCATCATCGTCCCAAGGGCAGACACATGGGTCTGCCCCTACGTTATCATCGCAACAACATAAAGCCTACCAAGAGATCCTCAAAAAAGACAAATCCCTTCTCTTTGGCGTCACTGGTTCAGGAAAAACAGAGATTTTCATCTCGCTTTTTGCCAAGATGTTAGAAGAGGGTAAAACTTCCATTTTTCTCATGCCTGAAATCTCTCTTACCCCTCAGATGGAGAAACGTTTGAAAGTGTACTTTGGTGATATGGTTGCTATGTGGCACTCTAAGCTGACTAAGAAAAAGAAAGAG
>CAZQOC010000216.1:0-3076 GCA_964594745.1 uncultured Sulfurovum sp. | reverse complement strand
ATAGATAAGGAATAGAATATGAAAAAGATAGGATTATATAGTGCTCTATGTCTAATTTTAATTGGTTGTGGTGGGGGAGGTAATACTTCAGGTGTCGAAATAAATACTGGAACAGGTGGCATAGAAACCCCCGGTGATAGTAATGCTACAGTAGTATTAAATACGCAAGAACAGAACTTTTTAGATGCCATTAATATAGAAAGAACAAAAGATCAAATATGTGGGACAACCCCTATGTCTAAAACAACTGCATTAACATGGAATAGAAAATTGGCATTAGCATCTGAAGATCATGCAAAAGATATATCAGCAAATAATTATCGACAAGAAGATAAAAATGATCCGACTGTACTTATGACAAATGTTGATACTGATATTATTAGGGAGGTTACTTCTATAAATAGACATGGAATAGAGCATGAAACTTTTCATGTAGGTTCTGGAACATCTACAGATGTTGCTTTGTCTGATTTCCCTCAATATACTGAAAGTACTTTTGTAGAACGTATTCAGCATAGAGGCTACCAAATATCTAAAACTGCTGGAGAGAATATTACTGTAGGAACAACAACAGATACAGCTAAAAAAGCTGTTAAGGCATGGATTGATAGTCCTCCACATTGTATGAATCTTATGAATCCTGATTTTAAAGAAGTTGGAATGGCATATATCATCGCAAATGGTACGTTTTATACGAATTATTGGGTTCAAGAATTTGGGGATTGATAAATTTCTAATACACCACCTGCATCGTAGAACAATGCAAGCTCCCCCCTTCTTCTATCAACTTTAGAGAGTTGATAGGGATGATTTCTTTTTGTGGAAATAGTGTTTTAAATATCTCATGGACTACTTTGTCATTGTTATCATCATAGGTAGGGTAGAGTAGTGCGTCATTGCAGATGAGAAAATTGGCATACGTAGCAGGAAGTCTTTCTTCTTTTTGATTATAGATGGCTTTTGTCATGGGTAAAGGTATTAAAGTATAAGGTTTTCCCTCTTGGGTTGTAAAGTTCTGTAGTTGTGCTTCCATTTTTTGTAGTGCTTCATAATGTTCATCTTTTTTATCTTCACACTTGACATAGACTATTGTCTCTTTATTGACAAAACGTGCCAATGTGTCTATATGAGAGTCTGTATCATCTCCAGCTAAATATCCATAGTCTAACCAAAGAACTCTTTGTGTGCCTAGGTAGGTTTTTAGTTTGTCTTCTACTTCTTCTTTTGAAAGTCCACCGTTACGATTGGGATTACATAGACATGTTGAGGTCGTGAGTATCGTACCTGCGCCATCACTCTCTATGGAGCCTCCCTCCAAGACAAAATCTATCTGTTCAAGTGGGCTAATACCCATATAGCCTTTTTTATGTAAAGCACTGTTGACACTGTTGTCAAGTGATGCTTCAAATTTTCCACCCCAGCCATCAAAAGCAAAATCAAGAAGCTTTTTCTCTCCATCTTCAAAGATGCTAATATAGCCATAGTCACGTATCCATGTATCGTTTGTGGGTATCTCTATAAATGTCATATTGCGAGTGGAGCAGAACATCGAAGCGATTTTGTCTTTGTCTTTGCAAATGATGTATACAGCCTGTCCATAGGCTATAGCTTGGGCGATGCGAATAAAAGGAGAGAGTGCTTCATTTAAGTCCCCTTCATTCCAATCTGTCTCTTCATGTGGAAAACTCATCAATACACACTGTTGTTTTTCCCACTCAGCAGGTAACACTCTCATTTTAACCCTTTTCGATATAATTCTTCTATGGCATTTATAAAATTAAATAAACAAAATTTCTATCATAATCTTAACCAAATCGCACTAAAGACTGGCTCAAAAGAGAAAATAGGCATCGTCCTAAAAGACAATGCATATGGGCATGGTTTACTACTCATGGCACAGTTGGCTTCGGAGTTTGGCATTAAACATGCAGTGGTACGTAAAGCATCTGAAGCAGAGCAAATAGAGAATCTTTTTGAGTCCGTACTAATCCTTGGTGATACCATCGTTAAACACGATACCTATTCATTTGCACTCAATAGTTTAGAAGAGATACCTGTCGCTCCCAAAGGTGCTAGAGTAGAGCTCAAGGTAGATACGGGGATGCACCGTAATGGTATTGCTTTAGGTGAACTAGATGAGGCATTACATTCCATACAAAAACAGGGTTTGGAACTAGTGGGTGTGATGACACATTACCGTAGTGCAGATGAGATGGGTTCTGAGTGGTTTTGGCAAAAGAAAAACTTTGAAGAAGTCAAAAAACGTGTCAAAAAAGCAGGATTTGTATCTGTGCGTTTTCACTCTCACAACTCGGCATCTATATTGAGAACAAAAGCGTTTGATGAAGAGTTGGTACGTGTTGGCATAGGCGCATATGGATATAACGAGTTACCCCAAACATTTGACAATATAGCACTCAAACCTGTTTTGAGTCTATATGCTAAAAAAACATCCACCCGTAAACTTAAAGAGGGTGAGAGAATAGGGTATGGCGGTGACTTTGTAGCTCCGAAAGAGATGATGGTTTCTACCTATGACCTTGGCTATGGAGATGGCTGGTGCAGAGGAGATGTTCAAAAACCCTATGTCACGGCAGAAAACCTACCCATACTAGGACGTGTTTCTATGGATTTTATCTCTTTAGAGAGTGATAAAAATGAAATATGTGTCATGCATGACGCCCAAGAAGCAGCACAACAATTGGGTACAATTTCTTATGAAGTAACCACTGCACTCTCACCTGCGATATCAAGAGACATTATATGATGAGTGGTACCACAGGTACTTCTCTGAATCAACACACATCTTTTTACATGAGATAGCAATTTATGGTTTCTTTTTCTCAAAAATATCTTCGCTGAATTTTGCATATTTGCCACGTACAGCTTGCGTGAGCTCAATGGCAAACATACGTATATCTTCCTGTTCATTTTTAGTTTCTTTAAGAAGCTTGGTCAAACCATTGTTGTATTTGTTTAGGTAGATGTTATCTATTTGCCTGTTTGATCCTATGACAATGGCAGTACAGCTATTGTCAAGTCTTGACAATATAAGTTGTGTGGTCTTTTCTGAGCT
>CAZQOC010000215.1:0-3133 GCA_964594745.1 uncultured Sulfurovum sp. | reverse complement strand
TACATATTAGAAAATATTGTACATCATATTTATTAATAAATAGATTAATTAATATGAATTTTCTATTTTTTAATGTAAAAAGTCTCTTATTTTTTAATATTTTTTAATATACTAACTCAGACGACTCCCTTTAACCAATGTTTAGGTAAAATCCTTTTCAATATAAATAGAGGAAATGAGATGGATTATTTAGAGATAGTTGGTGGTAAAAAGTTAAGTGGAAATGTAACCATAAGTGGTGCCAAAAATGCAGCACTACCTATTATTGCAGCTACGATACTTTCAGATAAGGCACTCACATTAACGAACTTACCAAATGTTGTTGATATTCGTACCCTTCTCAAACTTCTTACGATGCTTGGTGGGGATGTCAAACATGACAAAACAGTAGCCCACATCAATAATGAATCCATCAATTCTACAAAAGCTGTCTATGAGATAGTCTCTCAAATGCGAGCTTCTATTTTGGTGCTCGGTCCTCTTCTTGCACGTTTTGGTGAGTGTGAAGTCTCCCTGCCTGGTGGATGTGCCATAGGGCAGCGTCCTATCGACTTACACCTTAAAGCACTGGAAGCTATGGGTGCACATATAGAGATAAAAGGTGGGTATGTCAGAGCGGAAGCAAAAGATGGACTTAAAGGTGCCAAAATCATTTTTGACAAAATCACGGTAGGCGGCACAGAAAACATCGTCATGGCTGCTGCACTTGCACATGGTACTACAACCATTATAAACGCTGCTAAAGAACCAGAAGTCGTGCAACTCTGTGAAATGATACGTGATGCAGGTGTCAAGATAGAAGGTATCGGTAGTAATGAACTGAGCATTGAAGGCACTGCTGGCAAGCCATTAGCATTTAAAACGGTTGATATCATCCCTGATCGTATAGAGGCTGGTACATATCTTTGTGCAGGAGCCATCACTAATTCTGTCATCACATTAGATAATGTCGACCATAGTCATATTAGGGCTTCTATCGATAAGCTAGAGTCTATGGGATGTACCTTTGAGTTAAAAGACAATAGTATCACTATCCATCCTACTGCAGACTTAAAACCTGTCAATCTCATTACCATTGAGTACCCGGGTTTCCCTACAGACATGCAAGCACAGTTTATGGCACTGGCTATCATGGCACAAGGAGAAAGTCTCATAGAAGAACGTCTCTTTGAAAACCGTTTTATGCATGTGAGTGAACTCAACCGTTTGGGGGCAGACATCTGGCTTAAAGGGAGTACTGCCGCAGTCAAAGGTGTAGACAAACTCTACGGTGCCGATGTCATGGCAACAGACCTTAGAGCCTCTTCTGCATTGGTTTTAGCCGCACTTGTAGCAGAAGGCACCACACATGTAAGACGTATCTATCACCTAGACCGTGGATATGATGATTTAGAAGGGAAACTTTCTGCATTGGGTGCAGATATTGTGAGGAAAAAAGAGAGCCATTCATAAGCCCATACCGTAGAAGTTATTTAACTTCTACTACTTCTACCTCCTCAGGAAACCCTGGACCTATGGCTTTTTTTAGAAGCTTTACTTTTAACGTGAGAATTTCATTTTGGTGTTGATCTAAATGAAATTTTTTATAGTTCACAAGTTTAACTGATTTTTTTGTTTGTGTATCTTCAAGTACAAGATAGGTATGTATGGAACTTCCTTTCATCGCTACTCTTCCTGTAATATCGGATGTGTCCCCTTCAGAACAAGCGATAAGACCCATCATACTAAACAATACAATCACTATTTTTTTTATCATTGTTTACTCCTATTTTGCTATTAAAGTGGCTTCAGTTTGACCATTAAGATTTAAAGAGATGTTTACAGTACCTGTAAGATTATCTCCAACCTTATAATAATAATTACCTTGCGCTTCTATTGTCCCTGCTGTTGTATGTAGAAGTGGTTGAGGACTATAATTGAAAAAATTTACCGAACCTAGTTGATAGGTAGTATTATGATAGGTATCTGGTGTGAAGTCCCCTGTATTATACATAGGTAAATTCACTAAGTTTTCATTATCTGAGAGAAGAACTGCAATTGCCCACTCTTTTAACAAATCATCAAATGTTTTATTTGCACCATTAGGTGCTTTATGTACAGCATCAACAACAGCCTGTTCATCAATATATTTATTGTGCACAATATCATGCAATACTTTTGCACCACCATAATTTCGTGTTAAAAAAGCACCAAAAGCATTAACTTTTGAATAATCAGATGTTTGACCACGCCATGAGGTTAAGGAAAGTGTATTATTTTCATTAAACAGGGGATATCTTCCATTTGTATTGCCAGCACTCCCTGCACTACCGTCTGTAGGAGAGACACCACGAGATCCAGCATGGTTAATCTTAGTGGCAACAAGATCTTCTGTGGTTTCAGAGATCATCTCATTAATCCATGTATCTGTGTTGGCACCCTCTTCATCAAGAAGTAAAATAGTTTTTTGATAAAAATGAATCATATGCTGAAATTCATGTGCGAGCGTTGAATACATCTCTTTTTGCCAAAAACCATTATCATCCGTATTGGCAAACATCACAGCATCTGCATAAAACATAATCCTTTCATTGGAACCACTGAAACTTGTTTTCTTAACATTATCTTTTGGATAGAAGTATCCTATCGTTCCACCATTTGCATTGTTGTCATTGTCAATATCGGTAAGAAGAATAGTAATTTGATTATTTTCTCCAATAAGATAATTGTATTTTGACGTAGCATTGCTTCCCCACTCTTCGCCAAAGATATTAGTATCCCAATCATAGATATCATTGTCGTCTCCTACTTTTAAAAAAGTATCTGCCAATGCATCAACCATGGTTTGTGTGACACATCTTGCCTTTGCACATCCTGAACCAAAACTATCATCAGAAACCCATATATTGAGCGTTTTATTCCCAAAATCTGTAGCAACATTTGAAACAACTTTTTTGAGTGTAGCTGTAGTATTACCATCATCTGAGTTCTCACCCATATAAAAAGTTTCTGAATCACCTACATTTTTATTTAACTTTGGCGCTAGAGTAATGCTTTTGGCTTGGTATAGGGTATGCCTATTTTTTTGAAGCAATGTTTTAATTTTAGAACTAAATTCCTGAATATAGGCAGGTGCATGAAGGATTTTTGGCTG
>CAZQOC010000214.1:0-3146 GCA_964594745.1 uncultured Sulfurovum sp. | reverse complement strand
GATTATTGAACATAGGTAAATCATGAAACAGATATTTAACAGAAATAATTTATCAAAGACCATACATCATATAAAAAACGGAAATATATCTTTTGTGGTTTCAAAGTTCAAACAGATCATCAATGAGAACAGAAAAGCAAAGGAAGAAAGAACTGGGGAGAAGAAAGATCTATTTGATTTTATGTTTCATCAAAACAACAACAGAGATAAATCATATAAAAAATTTATCTCTCATGAATCTCTGGAAGATACCATTAGAACGATCGCTTTTTATCTACCGCAATATCATCCTATTGAGGAGAATGATGAAAACTGGGGTAGAGGTTTTACAGAGTGGACAAATGTTTCCAAAGCTATACCTCAGTTTTATGGACACTATCAGCCTCGATTACCCGGGGAACTTGGTTTTTATGATCTTCGTCTTAATGAAGTGCAAAAACGGCAAGTAGAGCTTGCCAAGAATTATGGCATAGATGGTTTTTGTTTTCATTTCTATTGGTTTACAGCCAGACGTGTACTGGAAAAACCTTTGGAGGCATTTGTAGCTGACAAATCTTTGGACTTCCCCTTTTGCATTAATTGGGCAAATGAGAACTGGACACGCAGATGGGATGGACTGGAAGGGGATGTTTTACTCGAGCAAAAGTATTCCAAAGAGGATGATATCGCTTTTATTCAGGAAGTGAGTGAGCTCTTTAAAGATCAGCGTTATATAAGAGTAAATGGTAAACCGCTATTGATGATATATCGTATCTCTCTTTTCCCTGACATCAAAGCGACTGTGAAAAGATGGAGAGAGTACTGTCTTGAAAACGGTATTGGAGAGATCTATCTGGTTTTAACCCACTCATTTGAACATGAAAATCCTGAAGAAGCAGGTTTTGATGCAGCCGTAGAGTTCTCACCCAATACTTTTTCTGTAAAAGTGCAAAATGCAAAAATGCACTTTTACAATAAAAACTATAACGGTATGATATTTGACTATGACGATGCAGTTTCATATAGCCTTTCTATGAAAGTACCGGCTTATAAAAAATTTAAAACAGTCTTTCCAAGTTGGGACAATGAAGCCAGGAAACCGGGAGCTGGAACATCTTTTGTAAATTCTTCTCCAGCGAAATATGAAAATTGGCTAAAAAAGATTTATAGATATACAATAAAACATTTTACAGGTGATGAACAACTGGTTTTTGTCAATGCATGGAATGAATGGGCAGAAGGTGCGTATTTAGAACCTGATAGAAAGTTTGGCTATGCTTATTTGGAATCAACTTATAAAGCGAAAGCATATTATAAAAATGACCAAAAAAAAATTGTTCTGATATCCCATGATGCATATCTACACGGAGCGCAGTTTTTGGCATTAAATATTGCAAAGGAGCTTTTTGAAAAACACAAATATGATGTAACGATATTTTTAAATGGTCCTGGACCGCTTTCAGAAGATTTTGAAAATTATGGGACTGTATATAAATTATATGAAATGAACCAGAAATCAAAAAAATCTTTATATGATGAACTTCATACCTCAGGTGTGCGATATGCCATTGCCAATACAAGTACGGTAGGTGAGATTGTCAGAGATTTGAAACATGCTGATATCTCTTCTGTGTCATTAGTGCATGAAATGGAAAGCGTTATTCGGCAATATAATTTAAAGAACTCCTTGTCTTTGATTGCTGAATATGCAGATAAAGTTTTATTTCCATCTAAAATAGTTGAAAATGATTTTAAAAAATTTGTAGAATTGCCTGACATTAAAGCTATATTACAGCCACAGGGATTATTCAGGGGAAATCAATATAAGAAGAATAAAGAATCGGCCAGAAATAAACTTAGACAAGAACTATCGCTTGAAAAGGATGCTTTTATTGTTTTAAATATCGCGTATGGTGATAAAAGAAAGGGATTGGATATTTTTGTCCGGACAGGTATCGAAGTTTTAAAAAAAGGAGAAAAAGTTCATTTTCTATGGGGTGGACATTATGAAGCATCACTATATGAACAGGTAATAAAAGAGATTGAAGAAGAGGGCTATGCGGAATATTTTCATTTTACCGGCTTCCTCAAAAAAATTGACTATTATTATGCGGGTTCAGATCTCTTCTTTCTTAGTTCGAGAGAAGATCCTTTTCCCAGTGTTGTTATGGATGCTATGTATGTTGGTGTTCCTGTTCTGGGCTTTAAGAATGCTGGAGGATTTGATGCTCTTTTGAAAGATGGTCAGGGGATTTTGGTAGATTATTTAGATATTAATAAAGCGGCTAACGCAATAATATCTGTTAAAAATGAGCAAGATAGATATAAAAGACTTAGTGTGAATGCTGAACAAAAGATTGATAACGATTATAACTTTAGTAATTATGTACAAAAATTGATAGATTTGACAAATAGAAAGAATTTAAAAGTTTCCGTGATTATTCCAAATTATAACTATGCAAAATATATTCAAGAGAGAATAGATTCTATTCTCTCCCAAACTTATCCTATTCAAGAAATTATTTTTCTGGATGATTGTTCTTCTGACAATAGTGTAGAAAAAGCTGAAACAATATTATCGGTTTCTAACATTCCTTATAAAATTATCAAAAATGAGACGAACTCAGGTTCTGTTTTTAAGCAGTGGGCAAAAGGAATTCAAAATGCGACTGGAGATTATATATGGATTGCAGAAGCTGATGATTTATGCGAAGCAAATTTTTTAGAAGAAGTAATGAAGGGATTTTCTGTAGAGCATACGGTTATCTCTTATACCCAGTCCAAAATGATAGATAGTGATGGTAAAATTTTAGCTGATGATTATTTATCTTATACAAAGGACATAGATGATAAAAAATGGACAAAAGATTATAACATAAGCGGGGAAGAGGAATTGGCAGCATCTATGGTGATAAAGAATACCATTCCAAATGTTTCCGCTGTAGTATTTAAAAAAAGGAATATAACACCGGTGCTTGACGAAATGATTAAATTTAAAGTAGCCGGAGATTGGTTCTTTTATGTTTGGTTATTAAAGCAAGGACGTATATCTTATATAGCAAAACCTTTGAATTTGCACCGTCGTCATAATAACAGTATTACAAAAAGTCTTAGCCAGCAAAAACATTTTGATGAAATAGTTTTGATGCAAGAGTACATTACAAAAA
>CAZQOC010000213.1:0-3164 GCA_964594745.1 uncultured Sulfurovum sp. | reverse complement strand
GGTTTCACCTGCTGTTTTAGGGTATTTATTTAGTAATGGTGCATGTGTATTCAATGCATCCAATATAAACTGTGGCGTGTCAAACTGTGGCTCTCCTATGGTTAGCGAGAGAGCATCATAAGTACTGTTTGGTGTAATATTACGAAGTAAGGTATTGAGTTTCTCAAAAGGGTAGGTTTCGAAGTTCATTGTAGCCCTAAATTTTTAGAAAATTATAGCGTAGTTGGGGTAAACTATAACTTTACGATAAATGCCCCTGCATTCAAATGTGTACGTACTTTTTCGAGTGCTCGTCTCGCATCTTTTTCTTGTGCGTATGCACCTATAAGTACTTTATATTTTCCTAAATGTCGCATCTTATAGGGAAGTCCTAAACGTTCTATACGTAAAAAATAAGCTTTTGTGGGTTGTGTGACAAAAGAACCTGCTTGTATATAGTATTTACTCGTATTAAGTGCAAAGGGCGTATGCGTCTGCATAGACCATAAAGATGTTTTCTCTCTGACATTTTTGATATGGCTGCTGTCTCCTTTAGCTTTATACTTCACTAACCACTTGATAATCTCATTTTGAAGCTGTGAAGCTCTCCAGTTACCTCTGTTACTATTGACTAGAATGACTACTTCATAGAGTTGTCCAGAAAGACTTTTGACATACCCTGCGATATTTTTTACACGCTTAAGTGTTCCTGTTTTCATCCATGCTCTGTTTTTAACCACTGCTCCTCGAAAACGTTTTTTTATCGTGCCATCTACTCCGGCAATGGAAAGTGTGTTCATCCATCTTTGCCCATAGCGTTCAAAGGCATTGTCAAGCACGCCTGTAAGCAATTTTGCAGAAAGCTTTGCGCTGCGAGAAAGCCCACACCCGTTATCTATTTGTAAAAGGTCTAATCCCAATGCACCATGCTGTTTTAAGATATGTGCAACCGCTCTTCTTCCTTTATCAACAGTAGCAGGTGCACCATACACTTTGGCACCAAGCGCAAGAAGTAAATGGCGTGCATAGAGATTATTGCTTTTTTTAGCTGTTTTAGAAACTATCTTTTCCAAAGAACGTGAATAATGTGTAAAAAGTAAGTGTGCATTTTCTGGGACTTTTCGCAAACGCATATTCCCCGCTACTACTATACCCTCTTTTTTAAGTGCATCCTTCAATGCATAATAAAAAGAGAGATAAGGTTTTGTCACTACCTTGCAAATATTACGTGTACCACAACGCTGTGATATTTTTCCTTGCAATAAAACATTGGGCATGACTTTTGTTTTATCTATTTTTATCCCAGGCCAGGAGTATCTTCCCTTACATGGTTTATTGACACGTTGGAGTTTATTCACAATAGTATAACTTCCATCAGCACTTTTTTTAGAAATATCATTTTTATTGGGAGTGACACAAATAGTACTGATCCGTTCATTGAACATCATGGCATCTGGCATAGCATTGTATGGACTATAAGGATGTTCATCAAAGCCTGAACTGTCTTTGGTACCTACTCTGAAATAAGAACGATCTATCACAATATATCCTGTAATGTTTCTTATACCATGTGCACGTATCTTATTTACCATCTCATTTAAATCTTTTGCATTCAGCGTGGGATCACCAAATCCTTTGACGATAAGATCTCCATGGAGTATGCCATTTTGTAAACTTCCTGTGGTATAAAACTTTGTGGGGAAACGATAATTAAATCCCAGTTTAAGTAAAGAGGCATACGTACTAAGTACTTTGATGACAGAAGCAGGGGTACGAGCTGTAAATGCATTATGTGAGACAATCGTACGACCATTTGTACCAACTTCTTTAATATAAATACTCACATCTTTTTGTGCTATGGTTGAGTGCTTAATGAATGCCTCAATACTTTGAGGTAGTGCATAGGCACCCAAAGTAACTATAAAATAAAAAAGTATTAACACTTTCAAAGAATTCTCCTATATGCTTTTAATAATCGTTGCATTGCCTCTTCTAGTACTTGTTTTGATGTCCCTACATTCAGACGCATAAAGCCTTCTCCTGCTTCACCAAAACTCATGCCATCATTTAACCCTAATTTGGCTTGATAGTAAAAGAAATTTCTTAAATCTTCATGACTCAACCCCATACTTCTACAATCCAACCACATAAGAAAAGTTGCTTCTGTAGGCACTACGGTAATGGGCAAATGATGTGTTTCTAAAAAATCTTTTACATAAGAGATATTCTCTTGTAAATGTACTTTGAGTGCATCCAGCCACATATCGCCCTCTTCATAAGCAGACATTAAAGCCTCTATGCCAAATGGATTTCCATTGGTAATGCCCGATTTGTCCTGTTCAAATATATACTTCTGTCTTAACGTAGTATTAGGAATAATTGCATATGAGGTATTGAGTCCTGCAATGTTAAAAGTTTTGGAAGGCGCATTGAGTACCACGCAGTGATGCATCATTTTTTCAAAACACCCGATGCTATGATGTACTTTTTCATACACGATATCTGCATGTATCTCATCTGCGATGATGAGCACATCATGGTGTAAACATATTTCTATCATTTTTTGCAACTCTTCTTTATCCCACGCACGTGAAGTCGGGTTATGTGGCGAACAGAGTAGAAAAAGTTTTGCCTCTTTGGCTTTGACTTCGAAGTCTTCAAAGTCTATATGATAGGTACCATTTTCATAGACCAAAGTATTGTCCAGGACTTTTCTTTTTTTATGTTTAACAGAAGAGACAAAAGGAGGATAGAGTGGCGTTTGCACGATGATACCATCTCCCTCGTTGGTATAGGCACTGATAGCAAAATTAAGAGAAGGGACTACCCCGTAACATGGCACTATCCACTCTTGTTCTATCTGCCAGTCAAAACGTTTTTGCATCCAAATTTGTATGGCATCATAGTAACGTAGAGGGTACACTGTATATCCATAAATAGGATGTTTTGACCTTTTTTGCATCGCATCCTGCACACACTTAGGTGAAGCCAAATCCATATCTGCTACCCATAAGGGAAGTAAATCGTCTGTACCAAACTTCTTTTTGGCATCATCATATTTGGTTGTGTATGTATCTTGACGATCAATGCTCTGAAAGATATTTACTGTATTCATGTTACTTTTTTTGCCATATGCTCATCTGAGCGATAGTATGTTGATGTTTGCGTGCAGTCTCCTGTATGAC
>CAZQOC010000212.1:0-3170 GCA_964594745.1 uncultured Sulfurovum sp. | reverse complement strand
CGAGCTTGGACCAGAAATACGTATTATTTTTCCTAACAATGAAGGATTACAAGCAGGACAGAGTCATATAAAATATAAAGATGTACCTATTGGTGTGGTGAAGAAAATTGAACTTCAAAAAGATGGGGAAGGTGTGACTATTATTGCTAGAATGGATAAAAATACGGAAGCATACCTCAATGATAATACAAAATTTTGGATAGTCAAACCCGAAGTTGGGGTTACAGGTGTCTCAGGACTAGAAACACTTATCTCAGGAACCTATATCAATATGTATACACAAAAAGGTGGTGCATTTAAAGAGAAATTTCATGGTATGAGCCATGCCTATAGAAAAATTAATGATGGTGAATACTTCCACTTAAGTGCACCTGTAGGGTACAATGTACGTAAAGGAACACCACTGTATTTTAAAAATATCAAAGTAGGGCAAGTAGAATATATGAATGTTTCTCTTGATGGTACTTCTATTGATTTTATTGTCTTTGTGGAAAAATTTTATGTGCCTTATGTCCATAATGATTCCAAATTTTGGGTTTCAAGCGCTTTAGATGTAGATGTTTCTAATGGTCGACTTGATGTAAATATCGCACCTTTTAGCTACTTATTACATGGGGGAATAAGTTTTTCATCTACAGGGGATGATGCAAATAACACTGTTGAAGATGCCTATGTATTTCACCTCTATCAAAACAGAGGCGTAGCAGAAGGCAAGCAGATAGGACAAGGTGGGAACTTTATACGTACCTTTGAAGTTGATACCAATGCTTCTATTGCGAAACTCAAAGTTGATTCTTCTGTACGATATGAAGGCTATGATGTAGGAAGGGTAAAAGATATTAAACTTTCTTTTGAACCAAAAACACATCAGATGATGGGTAAAGTGTATATAGACATTGATACTTCTTCATTTGCAACAGAAGATGAAAACAGTAGTACCTGTGTAAAAAGATTTACGGATGCCTTGAAAGAAGGACTCCATGCCAAAATCACACCAACTGATCCTATAACAGGTATGTTGTATGTGCAATTACTTTTTGAAGATGTCAATGAAACACAACATATAGTATATGGGAAAAAATACCCGATTATTCCTGCTTCCAAATACAATGAAAGTGGTATCATGGATGGTGTAGAACATATTATTGCAAAACTCAATCATTTACCATTGGAAAAGTTATTGACTTCGTTACATAAGGTAGTGGTAGATACGGGGGTTGTTGTCAATGATGCAGGAAAAGTAGTTAAAGGTGTAGATAAACCGCTTGTAACGGTACTTACTGATTTGAAAACAACGATTAAAAATCTTAATAAAATGACCAATAAGAAATCTTTTGTTTCCATGCCTGATGAGGTCAATAAAACACTCAAAGAGTTAACACGTACACTCAAAGCCACTAAAAAAGTAGTCAAGGGGTATGATAATAACTCACTCATAACGCACCAAATAGCCCAAACACTTAAGATTGTGACAAAGACATCTAAAGAGATGCAACAGTTCCTAAGAATGCTTAATCGTAAACCAAATTCACTTATTTTTGGAGATAAATAATGTTAAGAAAAAAGATACTTTTGCCACTTACAATGACTATGCTACTTTCTGGGTGTTTGTCTAGTACTTACTATGTCCTATCTACTACCTCACAGCCTAAACAGACGTATAATTATAGTAAACTAGTCATAGGTGTAGAAAAAGTGACAGTACCAGAGTACCTCTTTAAAAGAGAAATTGCCGTTGCAGATTCATCAAGTAAGATTCGATTTATTTCACATGCTTCATGGGCTGAAGATTTAGACGCTGGGCTTACCCAAAGACTTATCGGTTTTTTACAAAAAAAGTTTAATGCACCAAATGTCTACGCATATCCATGGGGAGTGGACAAACAGCCTAATAAAAAAGTAAAAGTACAAATCTCACGTTTTATCGCTCAGGATAATCATGTTTATTTAGATGCCAACTGGCAAGTGGAAAATATGAAAACAGGTAAAGTAAAAGCAAAACTCTTTTCCACAATTGTCTCTACCTCAGGTGATGCCAATGATATTGTCGCTTCTATGGATAAGGCATTTGCCCAATTAGAAGAAACTGTTGCAAATGGTATAAAATAGTCATCCTATGAATTGGCTTGCACACGTATTTCTTTCTGAAAACCATATAGAACATCAATTAGGTAATCTACTCACAGATCCACTCAAAGCAAAGGCATGGGAAGGCGCAAGCACGCGCATTCTTGCGGGTATCAAGATGCATTTACGCATTGATGCTTTTACAGATACCCATCCTTTAGTTTCACAAAGCAAAGCCATTCTTACCCCTAGAGGGCACCTCAAAGGTGTGGTGCTTGACATACTGTATGACCATTTTTTGAGCCTACACTGGGATAGGTTTTGTACCATAGAGCGAGAGCATTTTTTGGATGATTTTCGTTTTCATGCTTTGGAGAACATAGGAAGCTATCCCAAAGAGGCACAGAGCGTTATCTCTCGTGTAGTAGGCAACAAACAGTTGCAAAGTTATGAACATATGGATGGTGTGATAGCAGCTTTTGAACGCATTGACAGACGACTCTCAGACAGAGCTTTGAGTAAAGACAACTGCGAACGCTACATACCCCTCATCGCAGAACACAGAAAAGAGCTAGAAGAGATGTTTTTAGCTTTTTTCCCAGAGCTTATGCAAGCAGTCAAAGAGACGTGCCATCGAGATGATGTGGTACATTGGAAGGTGTAAAGAGTTTCATAGCTAGTTTAATGTGAGGGAAAAGCTAAAAACAGCGCCCTCTTCACTGTTTTTAACTTCTAACTTTCCACCCATGTTCTTCTCAACAATGACTTTACACATATAAAGCCCAATGCCCAAGCCTTTGATTTTAGTACTAAAATAGGGTTCAAAAACTTTTTGAATGTCATCAAGCTTTATACCTCCTGCATTGTCGCTGATGGTTACCCGTGTCTGATCTATGTCTATCACAATCTTAGGATTGGGTGTAGCTCTTTCTATCAGTACCTCTTTGGCATTAGATAAAAGATTGAGAATGACTTGTTTATATTCATTTTTATGGTTAACGATGGCGACTTCTTCTTTTACTTTTAATTCAACATCTATCTCTTTCAGACTGAGAAGTGAGATAACTTTTTTAGTCTCTTCTACTAGGTTAAAAAGTTCTTTT
>CAZQOC010000211.1:0-3176 GCA_964594745.1 uncultured Sulfurovum sp. | reverse complement strand
TAGGACTTATCTCTTTTCAGTCACCTGTAGCGAAAGCTTTGTTAGGAAAAGAAGAGGGTGATGAAGTAGCGATTACTTTACCTTCTGGAAAACGTACATATGATATAGAAGAAGTCTCATATGTAGAGATAAAATTAGGATAAATGATGGTAAAAGTAGGGATTGTAGGTGCAAGTGGATACACAGGCTTAGAACTGGTAAAAATGTTAGTGAATCATCATGGGTTTCAGCTTACATATCTGGCTACAACACAAGGTGGTATATCAGTAGAAGAGTTACATCCTTCTTTAGTTGATGTTATTAGCTTACCTGTAGAAAAAGCAGATGTAGATGTAGTGGCAGAGCGTTGTGAGCTTGTGTTCTTAGCCCTTCCACATAAAACTTCTATGGGCTTTGCCAAGGGCTTGTTAGAAAAAGGTGTGAAAGTGGTAGATCTTTCAGCAGATTATCGTTTAGAATTAGAAGCCTACGAGGAAAATTACTGTCCGCATGAAGACAAAGCACATTTAGATGATTCTGTCTATGCACTTGTAGAGTACTACCGTGAAGCACTCAAAAAGACCAATCTTGCAGCAGGTCCAGGGTGTTACCCTACGGCAACATTGCTAGGTATCTTACCTTTTATACCTTACCTTGATGAAAAAACTCCTCTTTTTGTAGATGCAAAGTCCGGTGTAAGTGGGGCAGGTAAAAAATTGACTGAGCTTAATACCTTTGTAAATATTAACGACAATATTTTTGCATACAACCCTCTCAAACATCGTCATGCTCCCGAAATAGCAGAGAAGATAGAAAAGATACATGGTGTCAAGATGCATGTCAATTTTGTACCCCACCTTATCCCTGCGACACGTGGTGAGTTGGTGTCAGTCTATGGTGTACTAAAAGAAGACATCGACCCTTTAGCCATACTCAAAGAGCACTACAAAGATGATCCGTTCATCCGTATACGTGAAACGCCTGTAGACATCAAAAGTACAGCAGGTACACACTTTTGTGACATTTTTGCGGCTAAAAATGGCAATGCTCTGTTTGTGAGTTCGGCTATAGATAACTTGTTGCGTGGGGCTTCTTCACAGGCTTTGGCAGCGGCTAATTTGATGTGCGGATATGACGAAGGTATGGGGTTACCAGTGATTCCTTATATGCCGTAAGGAATTACTGGTAACTTATATGGTTTATTTTAGATTTCCTTTTATTTGAAGCGAGGTGTTGTTTCTCTCTTCATTTTTTTAGAAAAAACGAAGCAAAAAATCGTCGTGGCTCTCGATGAAATCCCGCAGGAACGAGGACAATCGCTCTGCTTTCAAGGGCGTTCGCCACGACAGGGCACACATTCGTGTTATTAATGAAGGAGAGAAGATGCTCACAATCAAAGAAAACGCTTTATTCATAGCAGACTCTCATTATCCCCACCATGGCAATGCCTTTCTTAAAACTTTACAAAAGTTAGAAAGTGGTGAGCTACAAACCCCTCAACTCTTTTTAATGGGTGATAACTTCGATTTACTCTTTGGATACAATGATTATATTCAGACATTCTCACAAGAAGCTATAGCTCTACTTCAAACACTTTCAAAAAAAATAGAGATACATTATTTTGAAGGTAATCATGACTTCTGTCTTTCTGACATATTTACAAATATGAACGTGTATATCAGGGATGAACAGCCTATAACATTTTCATTAGGTAAGAAAAAAGTAGCTGTCTCTCATGGAGATAAGTATGTTACAGGCTTTGGGTACAATGTTTACTGTAAGGTATTACGAAATAAAATCACGCTGACTTTACTCAAGCCATTTGAAAAAATGATTATTAATCATCGTCTGAAAAAACTCTCACAAAAACATATTTGCCACACATTTCACGGTTTTGAAAAACGTGTAGAAGCGATACTCAAACACTATCAAGATGTTGATCTGGTGATAGAAGGGCATTTTCATCAGTCCAAGATAGTGGGTAAATACATCTCTTTACCCTCTCAGGCATGTCAAGGCTTGGTGGCACGCGTAGAAGAGGGTGAAGTGGTGTTTAAAAGCCTCTAATGGTCTATATCACACTCTTTGTAGTATCTTTTTTGGCTGCAACACTTCTACCTTTAGGGAGTGAAGCTCTATATCTGTATGACATCTCACAACATAACACTCTTTTTTTGTTATGGAGTTTTGCTACACTTGGCAATACCTTGGGTTCTGTAGTAAACTATTGGTTAGGGCTAAAAGGTGAAGCCTATCTTGAACGAAACGGACATTTGTCTGCAAAGAAGATGCAAAAGGCAAGAGCATTTTTTGACAAGTATGGAGGCTGGAGTCTACTGCTGTCATGGGCTCCCATAGTTGGTGACCCACTGACTTTTATAGCAGGAGTGTTGCGTTACAACTTTAAGTTGTTTGTACTTATCGTTTTCATAGCCAAAGGTTCACGCTATGCAGTTATCAGTTTTTTGGCAAGTAGTTTATCTGTATAAAATGAGCCAAACGGTACAAGTGACAATATAGAGTAGAGTGCCGTCTCTTTGAGTGTAAATCCAGCTTCTTTTTTCGCTTCGATAATTTGGTAGATGAAAGCAAAAACAAGCAAACCATGTGCCATACCAGCTATCTTCGTAGCTACAGGGTAACCAAATTGATATTTTAACGGCATGGCTATGAAAAGTAAAATGATATAAGATATTCCCTCTATTTTATTCACCCATTTAAACTTTAGTAATTCGGACATATTTTCTCCTGGTTATATTTTGAAGAAGTATATCGTAAGTTGTTTAATAATCTAATCTATTAACTCCGCACACAAATCAAACCTATTATGTGTCATCAAATGTACTTTTCCATGCTCTTTCATGACATCATCAAAGATACGTTTTGAAAGGGCAAAGCCTACTTCACGTTCTTTATCGCTTCCATCCATGGCTGCAAGATTCATCTCGTCTATGATGGGTTTGGGTACGTTGATACCTGGGACTTTGTCATCTATGAAGTTTGCTGTTCTAGCCGCCACGATAGGGAACTGACCAAGCACCAGATGTGCCTCTTTGGCGGTGTCTCTGATGCTCTCTGCTTTGGCTTCTTCAAAGAGTGAGAGTAGCTCTTTGGCATTATCTATGTCATATACGGGTTGAGTGATGATGGCACGTGCACCGTAGTTGAGCTTTTTAACCATACGTTTTTTAAGTGAG
>CAZQOC010000210.1:0-3179 GCA_964594745.1 uncultured Sulfurovum sp. | reverse complement strand
ATGGTGTTATTTAACAAACCAAACTCAGCGATAACCGACACGCTTCACTTTATTCAAGATGATTGTCGTTTTGAAGGTGAGATATGTTTTCTTATTAAAGATAAACAGATAGAGGGCATCGGTTTTGGACTTGATTTGACCAAAGCAGGCATCCAAAACAAGATGAAAGAAAAAGGTTTACCTTGGGAAAGAGCTAAAGGGTTTGATGGGTCGGCTGTGCTCTCTAAGTTTGTAAAATTTAGTGGGGACATTCAGACAATTGAGATGAAACTCTTTATCAATGGTGCATTGGCACAACATGCCACCTATGATTTGATGATTTATAAACCAGACAACATTCTTTCTGAAATCCAAACGTTTATGAGTTTGGAGGACGGAGACATCATCATGTCTGGCACACCAAAGGGTGTGGCAACCTATAGCAGACATGATGTATTTTTAGCAGTGATTTATGTGGATGGTAAAATAGTTGTGAAAGAAGAATTTATAGCATTCTAGCATTAATGACAAAATCAATCACTTTTGTATCTGACATCTCACAAGGTTTCAACATGCCACCTTTCATGGTAGGATAATAATTTCCACTGACTATATCAATGACATCTAATCTTTGAGCATAAATTTTTAGAAGTTTGCCTCTAAGTAACGTTTCTTTTCTAAGTAAGTAACGTTTACCTAAATAGATGACATTATTTGCACCATTAGGTAGAGCTAGTAGTTTTGTGTAAAATTCTGTTTCGTTCATAGGATGTATTCTATCCAAATATGCTACACTTCCACGTTTTGAAAATTAAAAATTAAAAGTTAAAAATGAAAAGTTATATTAAAAATATGGATAGAGGTATTTTGTTGATGCTTTTAGCCTCTCTCTCTTTTGCTATGATGGGCGGTTTTGCAAAGGTTGTAAGTCAAGCACTTCCTCCTGTTGAGGTCACTTTTTTTAGAAATATTTTTGGTGTGGTATTGGTGGGTATTTCTATTTGGAAAGTGCCATTACAGCAGAGTGGTGGGAAGTTTTTACTTCTTTTGTTCAGAGGCTCGATGGGCTTTGCTGCACTTTTGGCGTATTTTTACATTATGGCACATATCCCTCTGGGTGAGGCAGTGACCTATAACAAAACTTCTCCTATCTTTGTGGCTATTTTTGCCTATATTTTTCTTAAAGAGAAACTACATCCAAGTGCGCTTATTGCTATTGTATTGGGCTTTATTGGGATTGTGTTGGTCGCACAACCTGAGGGAGGAAGTTTTGACAAATACGATATCTTGGGTATCTTTTCTGGTATTGGTGCAGCTTTAGCGTATACCTCTATACGTGAACTTAGAAAGTACTATGACACCCGTGCCATTGTGATGTCTTTTATGGGTGTAGGGACAGTGGCTCCACTGCTTCTCATGCTTATCACTCCTTATGTGAATGTCTCAGAAGATTTTGACTGGATGTTTGCAGAATTTGTCTTACCACAAGGGATAGAATGGGGATATGTTACCGCTGTAGGCATATTTGCAACCATGTCACAACTCTTGATGACCAAAGCGTATGAACTTACCAAAGCTGGTATTGTTGGGACGATAAGTTACAGCAATATTGTCTTTGCTGTCATCATAGGGATGATGCTTGGAGACCCTATACCTGATTTTTGGACAGTTTTGGGTATAATCTTAGTAATTCTCTCAGGGCTACTGGTTGCTCTGCCTCAAAGGAAATAGATGATTTTAATTGCAGGACCATGTGTCTTAGAAAGTCGTGATAATGTCATGCGTATCGCTGAGTCATTGGGTAAATACCAAGATGACTGCACCAAAGAGTTTTATTTCAAAGCAAGTTTTGACAAAGCCAACAGAACCAGCTTGGATTCTTTTAGAGGCCCAGGTTTGGATGAAGGGCTAAAGATGCTTGAAGAGGTCAAAGAGCAGTTTGGCTACAAAATCTTAACAGATGTACATGACTATACACAGCCAGCAGCGGCAGCTGAGGTGGCAGATGTGTTGCAGATTCCTGCATTTTTATGTCGTCAGACAGATTTGCTTGTGGCAGCGGCTAAAACATCTGCGGTAGTGAACATCAAAAAAGGACAGTTCTTGGCACCACAGGCGATGGAACATTCAGTCAAAAAAGTACTCAAAACACGTGGTTTTGAGGGTGAAGCTACCTACGATAATGCAGATAAATACAATGTATGGCTGACTGAACGTGGTTCAACCTTTGGCTATGGTAATCTTGTAGTAGACATGAGAGGACTCAAGCAGATGCGCGAGTTTGCCCCTGTGATTTTCGATGCGACACACTCTGTGCAACAGCCAGCAAGTGGGGGAGCCACTTCAGGTGGTGACTCTGAACTTGTCCCCTATCTTGCACGTGCAGCAGCAGCAGTAGGTGTGGACGGTTTCTTTTTTGAAACACATTTTGACCCAAGTATTGCTTTGAGTGACGGCCCAAATATGATAGAATTAACCAAATTAGATGCACTTATGCAACAAATAGATGCGATAAGAAGTATCGTAGAATGATGTAGGGTGGATTTATCAACCATAATAATATATTGTGTGTGGTGGATAAATCCACCCTACATGTATTAAATTAAACAAAGGAAACAGATGAATATAGTAGAAGGTAATCTCCAAGTAGATAAAAGTAAAAAAGTAGCCATCATCAATGCAAGATTTAACCATTTTATTACAGATAGACTGGTAGAGGGTGCGCAAGATGCTTATGCAAGACATGGTGGAAATACAGATGATTTAGATCTTATTTTAGTGCCAGGTGCCTTTGAGATTCCGTTTGCGTTAGATAAAGTATTGGCTTCAGGTAAGTACGATGCGGTATGTTGTGTAGGTGCTGTTATTCGTGGTGCTACTCCACATTTTGACTACGTCTCAGCGGAGGCTACCAAAGGTGTGGCAAACATGGCACTCAAACATGGCAAACCTGTGACTTTTGGTGTACTTACGGTTGATAGCATAGAGCAAGCCATAGAGCGTGCAGGTACCAAAGCAGGAAACAAAGGTGGCGAAGCGATGGTAGGACTGATTGAGCTTATAAATTTGTATGGTGAATTAAACTAATGGCGACTAGACATCAAGCACGTACAGCAGTAGTGGGACTTCTTTATGCCTTTGATTTGGGTAATGAAAACATCGCTAAATTTTCAGATGAGATACTCGAAGAAGACAAGATA
>CAZQOC010000209.1:0-3179 GCA_964594745.1 uncultured Sulfurovum sp. | reverse complement strand
GCTAAAGATATCTCTATTAAACTTCTTGAAGAGTGTCACCCTAAAATAGATTTACAATCCTTGTCAAAAGATTACAAAACTGCTTTACAAGAACTCACACAAGCCACACATGGTGTCACACCAAGTTATGAGATGCTTGGCTCTTCTGGACCTGACCATAAAAAAGAATTTGAAATTGCCATTGTCTTAAATGACAAAATCATCGCAAAAGCCAAAGGGAAAAGTAAAAAAGAGGCTCAACAAAAAGCTGCACAAATTGCATTGAAGGAATTAAAATCATGAATACCTTTGGAAAAAAACTCACCCTCACTACTTTTGGAGAATCTCACGGTAAAGCACTGGGATGCATACTCGATGGTGTACCTGCAGGACTAGAAATAGATGAAGCTTTTATACAATCAGAACTAGACAGAAGAAAACCTGGGAAATCCAAACTAGAGACAGGACGCAAAGAGGATGACAAGTTTGAGATACTCTCTGGTACTTTTGAGGGAGTAAGCACTGGAACACCCATTGCCATGGTCATCTTCAATACGAATCAAAAGTCTAAGGACTATGACAATGTCAAAGACCTCTTCCGTCCAGGACATGCAGACTTTACCTACTATCACAAGTATGGACTACGTGACTACCGTGGTGGGGGACGCTCTTCAGCACGTGAGACAGCTGCGCGCGTAGCAGGTGGTGCTATAGCTAAACTGATGCTCAAAGAACTAGGCGTAGAGATACAATCAGGTCTCTGTGAAGTTGATGGTATTAAAGGAGATGTTCAAGATTTTGAACATGCCAAAACATCAAAACTCTATGCACTCGACCCTGCCGTAGAATCTGCTCAGGAAGAGACTATCTTGGAAGCCAAAAACAACCATGATTCTGTAGGGGGGGTGGTGCTCACAACTGCCACAGGTGTCCCTATTGGTCTAGGTGAACCACTCTACTACAAACTGGATGCTATCTTGGCTGAAGCGATGATGGGTATCAATGCAGCCAAAGCAGTGGAGATAGGTGATGGAGTAGCCTCCACCCACCTTAAAGGAAGTCAGAACAATGATGAGATTACTTTAAACGGTTTTAAATCAAACCACTCTGGTGGTATGCTGGGCGGTATCTCAAACGGCGATACTATCATCGTTAAAACACACTTCAAACCAACGCCAAGCATATTCCAAGAACAAGAAACTATTACCACCCACGATGAAGAGGTCAAGTGTAATCTCAAAGGTAGACATGACCCTTGTGTTGCCATACGTGGGGCAGTAGTCTGTGAAGCGATGATGGCACTGACTTTAGCAGACATGAGCTTGCTCAACATGGGTAAAAAAATGGATCATTTAAAAAGTATTTATAAAGGATAACATATGGGTAAGAAATTAGGTTTAGCCATCGTTGGCATACTTGCTGTGGGTATTATTTACTATTTCACAGCAGGCTCATCACAGTTAACAGCACAAATAAAAACACAAGTCGATGCAGAACTAACTCATTTGCAAACAGAAGGTTTTTCCATCAAAAACAGAGAAATAGCCAAAACAAAAGAACACTTTGTTCTCTCTTTTGATGAACCAAAAAAAATAGCACACTTTTTTAGAAGTCAAGGTGTCCAACTCAATGTCAACGATGCAGCACTCCTTGAAGGTCTTCAAGTAGGTATCGATGTCCATTATTTGAATGATGCCTATTCTGCTGTCTCTTTTGACATGTATCCTATAACACTTCCCACAGCTATCACCTCATCACTAAAAGATGAAAAAGAGATGCAAACATTGGCACAAGTAGAAAAAATGTTAGATAAAAAAACCTTTCTTATGCACTTCGCTATCAATAAACTTGGCAATGGTTTTAAAGGCTATGTGAAAGATATAAACGAAGTCTTACAAGGAGAGAAGAATATTGAGCTAAAAATGAAGGATTTTACGTTCTCTGGTGACATTCAAAACAATCGCATCCATAGTCTCAAACAAAATTTAAAACAACTAACTATGCAAGTCCCTCATGAAATGCTCGTTTCATTTGATGCCTTAGAGAGTGACTATGTCGTAACAGGACAAACACTTTATGATTACACCATCCAATATTCTATTGGCAACATCAACATTGACACCAATCAAAATTTAAACTTTCAAACCAGTGAGCTTACACTAAAATCTATCTCTGTTGTCAAAGATGGTTTGGCATCGGGTTCCATGCATAGTACTGTGAAAAAAATGGAAGCATCATCAAAGGGCAAAAAATATGTTTTTGACAACTTTGTTTTCGATATAAATGCACACAATCTTGACATTCGTGCCTTTGAAAAACTACAACAAGTAGATGTCAATAATGAAACAGAAATCAATACTCTCATCCAAACCCTTATCTCAAAGGGTGTACAGTTTGAGATACCAAAGTTATCTATTGACAATATAGAAGAATCGGGTAAAAAACTAGATGGCTTTACCGTAACTGCCAAAGTAAATATAGATAAAACCCTTAACATCGCGGCTTCACAAGTAAACCCATTAGCAGCTCTCTCTGCGATAGATGCAAATGTAAATATCACACTTTCGCAAGAACTTTTTGAAATCATCGCACAACAGCCACAAGCCATCATGGCATTGATGCTCTTTCAACCTAAAGATGTTAATGGACAAAAAGCTTACACACTTGAACTAAAAGATGGGAAACTCACAGTCAACGATACACCTGTCAACTAAAAGAGTGTCGGTTCATCAAGCCCCTTCACCCTAAATGTCTTACGGTGTATAGGACATCTATCATGCTTCACCAAAGCCTCCATATGGGCTATCGTCCCATACCCTTTATGTTTTTCAAACCCATACTCTGGGTATTGTTCAGCCATCTTGACTATCTCTCTATCACGTGTCACCTTAGCCAAGATACTCGCAGCTGAAACCTCCTGCACCTTGGCATCTGCTTTCACCATAGTCGTGATGTTCTCTACACCAAACGTACTGTTTCCGTCAAATAAGTAGTCAACATTTGGCAAATGTTTTTGAATGGAGAGTAAACCTTGTTGTAAACACTTAGAGATGCCAAGTTCATCTACTTGCTTGGCAGAAAAAGAGACGATGTGATGCTCGCTATTGGCTATCACTAAAGGGTACAAAGCCTCCCTCTTCTTCTGGGTCAACTTCTTAGAATCCATCAACCCCTCAACCTCACCAGTCAACACCACCCCA